>CALFRK010000025.1 GCA_937919625.1 uncultured Ilumatobacter sp. | reverse complement strand
GGCCGGATCGAGACGTTCGAGGAATCGTGCCGCAGTCTGTGCCGACTCGTGACGCCACAGCGCCACCACATCGTCGGGGTCACGGTCGGTGAGGGCATCGATTGCCGGCAACAGCTGTTTGCGTTGGGCCGCGATCAGTGCAGCCGTATCGATCGACGAACGTTCGCACAGTGCAAGTTTGAGCAGGAACTCGGTGCGCAGGTCGCGCAGATGCTCGACCGGCCGCGTAAGCCACCGCCCTTGTTGACGCCTCCCGGCGGCGGTGATCTGCAACTCGGCCCTCCGCCCGGCCTCGCTGCGATCGACCAGCCCGAGGTCGACCAGCCGATCGATCGCCCGGTAGGTGAGCGCTCGGTTGAGCGACCAGATCCGGCCGAGGTCGCCTTCCGGGGCGAGCAGTTTCACGATTGCCCAGCCGTGGGTGCGACGCTCGCCGACGATCGCCAGACACACCTGATCGGCAAGCGACAATGTTCGGACCGGCACGCCTTCAGGGTAGTCGTGATTCGCGAGATAGTCAGAAACTGACTAGTGTGCCGACAGTGCGAGGACGACTGCTGCCGACCTGCCTCGCCGCAGCGCTGATGGCGTCGGCGTGCGGCGGTGGTGGCGATGACGAGCAGCTGTTGGTGTTCGCGGCGTCGTCACTGACCGACGTATTCGATCGCCTCGAGACCGAGTTCGAGGCGTTGCACCCTGCAATCGATGTAGTCGTCAGTTATGGCGGTTCGTCGTCGCTGGCCGGCCAGATCGAACAGGGGGCGCCCACCGATGTGTTCGCCTCCGCGGATCTGGCCACGATGGCGCGCGTACTCGACCAGGCTGACGGCGAGCCGGTGGTGTTCGCCCGCAACCGATTGACGATCGTCGTCGAGTTCGGTAACCCAGAGGCGATCTCAGGCTTGATCGACCTGACAGACAGCAACCTGATCGTGGTGCTTGCCGACCGCGAGGTGCCGGCCGGTGCCTACGCCGCCGAGGTGCTGGAGCGGGCTGGCGTCGATGTCGAACCAGCCTCGTACGAATCGAACGTTCGGGCCGTCGCCGCCAAGGTGTCGCTCGGCGAGGCCGACGCCGGCATTGTGTACCGAACCGACTTCACTGCCAACGGCGACGATCTCGATCAGATTGCGATCCCCGACGCCGAGAATGTGATCGCCGATTATCCGATCGTGGTGGTTCGCGAGGGTGACGCAGCGCAACGGTTCGTCGACTTCGTGCTCGCACATACAGGGCGCGCTGCCCTGGCCAATGCCGGCTTCGAGCTGCCATGACCGACCGACGCCACACCGCTGAGACATCCCGGGTGCTGATGGTGCTCGGCGTTTGCGGAGCGCTCGTCTTTGTGCTCCCGCTCGTTGCTCTGGTCGTCAGGGCACCGTGGCGATCGGCCGGCGAACTGGCCACGTCCGGGCCGATTCGGTCGGCATTGTGGTTGTCGATCGTCACCTCATTGGTGGCGACTGTGGTCTCGATCGTGCTGGGTGTGCCGCTCGCCTGGGTGCTCGCCCGCAGCCGTTTGCCCGGCCGTCGCCTGCTGCGGACAATCTGCACTCTGTCGATGGTGCTGCCGCCCGTTGTTGCCGGCGTCGCCTTGTTTCTGGCCGTCGGTCGGCGGGGCCTGATCGGCGAACCGCTCGATCGTTGGTTCGGTATCACGTTGCCGTTCACCACGCCTGCCGTCGTATTGGCCCAGGTGTTCGTGGCGATGCCATTCCTTGTGCTGACCGTCGACGCCGCCCTCGAGCAACTCGACCGGCGGTTCGAGGATGCGGCCCGCACGCTCGGCGGATCTGAGTGGTTTGTGTTTCGTCACGTCACTCTGCCGGCGATCCGTCCGGCCGTGCTGACAGGGGCAGTGCTTACCTGGGCGAGGGCGTTAGGCGAGTTCGGGGCGACGATCACGTTCGCGGGCAGTCTGCCCGGTGTCACCCGCACGATGCCGCTCGAGACCTACCTGGCGTTGGAAACCGACCTTGATCGGGCTGTGCTGCTGAGCCTGTTGTTGGTGGCGATCTCGTTGACCGTGTTGTACGCACTGCGCGGGCGATGGGTCGGGGCAGCGCTGCGCGGAGGCGGAGCATGAGTCTCAACGTCGAGGCCGTGATCGAGATCGCCGGCTTCGTGGTCGAGATCGCCTTCGAGGTCGAACGTGGCGAGACTGTCGCGCTGGTGGGACCCAACGGTGCTGGCAAGTCGACCGTGTTGAGGGCGATTGCCGGCCTGCTTCCGATCACATCAGGCCACGTCGTATTCGATGATCAGACCTGGGACGACCCCATCGACGACGTATTTCTTGCCGCCCGCGATCGGCAAGTGGGAGCCTTGTTTCAGAGTTACCTGCTGTTCGATCACCTGTCGGCGCTCGACAATGTGGCGTTCGGTCTGCGGGCCCGGCGGGTCGACAGGCAACGGGCCAGCGCAGCATCTAAGAGCGCATTGGAGCGACTCGGTGTTGGTGCCATCGCAAACCAGATGCCGGCAGGATTGTCGGGCGGGCAGGCACAGCGTGTCGCACTCGCCAGGGCGTTGGTGCTCGAACCCGTCGTCGTGCTGCTCGACGAGCCACTGGCGGCGCTCGACGCAACCACGCGAGGCGCCGTACGTCACGACCTGCCCCGTTGGCTGAACGAGAGCCGCGCCGCCGACGGCCGCCCGCCGGCCAGGGTCGTCGTCACCCACGATCCTGTCGATGCTCATGCGTTGGCCGATCGGGTGATCGTGCTGGAAGCCGGACGGGTCACTCAGACCGGCACACTCGGCGACCTTGCGGCCCGACCGCGATCGACCTTCGTGGCCGATCTGATGGGCACCAACGTGCTGCACGGGGTGTTGCGTGGGTCGGTGTTCGAAGTTGCCGAGGGCATCGAGCTGATCGTGGGAGCCCACGCCGCCGGCGATGGCGCCGCCGTCGCCGCTATCCGCCCAGCCGCCATCTCGCTGCACCGCTCACAACCTGAGGGCAGCCCCCGCAATGTTTGGAAGACGCGAGTGGTGGGGGTCGACCGCTCGAACGATCGGGTTCGTGTTCGGCTCGATGCACCATTCTCGCTGGTCGTCGAGGTCACCGAGGCCGGGCTGGCAGCGCTGGCGGTGACGGTCGATGATCACGTCTGGGCGTCGGTCAAAGCATCGGAGATCTCAGTCGTGACCGACGGCTGATCACAGGTTGGGGTCGCCACTGCCCCGGACGCGGTAGACCCACGAAGTGGTTCCGATCGCCCGGAACGGTTTTGGGACCAGGAGCCATGTTCGCCGCTGGGCGGTGTCACGGATCTGCGTCCCCGGGTTGCACCTCGTGGATCTGATTCAAGTGTCGCGCCGCCGCCGCGAATCGTCAAGTGACCTTGGTCCCGTTCAATCGCTGGGGCTTCAGATAACGACGTTGACCATCCGGCCGGGTACCACGATGACCCGCTTCGGTGGTTTGCCGTCGATCGCTGCGATCACCTTGTCGTCGGCCATTGCGACCGCCTCGACTGTGGCGGCGTCAGCGTCGGCAGCAACGGTGACGCGACCGCGAACCTTGCCGTTGACCTGCACCGGATATTCGATCGTGTCGTCGACCAGATACTGGGGGTCGGCTTTTGGAAAGTCGAGATAGGTGATCGTGCCGGTGTGGCCCAGCTTGCGCCATAGCTCCTCGGCCATGTGTGGCACCAGAGGGGCGGCCATCAACACCATCGGTTCGGCGATCTGGCGCGGCGTCGCGTCGAGCTTGGTGACGGCGTTGTTCAACTCGATCAGCTTGGCGATCGCCGTGTTGAACCTCAATGCATCCATCTCGGTGCGCACGACATCGATCGTGCGGTGCAACAGCTTCTTGGTGTCGTGGTCAGCCGGGATGTCGGCGACAACGGATTCACCGCTTTGCTCGTCGACAATGGTGCGCCATAGGCGCTGCAGAAACCGGTACATACCGATCACGTCGCGAGTTTCCCAGGGACGCGAGGCATCCATCGGGCCGGTCGCCATTTCGTAAAGGCGCAGCGTGTCGGCGCCGTACTCGTCGTACATCTCGTCGGGCGAGACGGCGTTCTTGAGGCTCTTTCCCATCTTTCCGAACTCGCGTGTGACGGGTTGGCCCTCGTAGAAGAACTCACCGTCGCGTCGTTCGATCGCCGTGGCGTCGACATAGATCTGGCGCTCGTCCTTGTAGGCGGCGGCCTGGATGTAGCCCTGGTTGAACAGGCGCGCGTATGGCTCTTTCGACGACACATGCCCCAGGTCGAACAGCACCTTGTGCCAGAAGCGGGCGTACAGCAGGTGCAGCACAGCATGCTCGACGCCACCCACATACAGGTCGACGCCGCCTGGATGGTCGGGGCGCTTGTCGGTCCGCGGGCCTGTCCAATACTGCTCGACCTCTGGGTCGATGAAGAACTCGGCGTTGGTCGGGTCGCAGTAGCGCAGCTGATACCAGCACGAGCCGGCCCACTGCGGCATCACATTGGTGTCGCGGCGGTACTGTTGCAGCCCGTCACCGAGATCGAGCGTGACATCAACCCAATCCTTCAATCGGTCGAGTGGGCTCTCGGGGTTGGAGAACTCGTCGTCGGCCTCGAACGTGTGTGGCGCGAAGTTGTCTGTCTCGGGTAGTTCGACGGGCAACATGTCGTCGGGCAGTGTGTGCGGGTTGCCGTCGCTGTCGTAGACGACCGGGAATGGCTCGCCCCAGTAACGCTGGCGGCTGAACAACCAGTCGCGCAGCTTGTACGTGATGGTCGGCTCGCCCTTGCCGTTTGCTTCCAGCCACTCGTTGGTGACGCGGATGCCATCGAGCTTGTTGTCGATGCGGTCGAGGTCGAGCGTGTCGTTCGACGAGTTCACGTAGGGCGCGTCGCCGACGAAGGCGATCTGCCAGTGGCTCGTGTCGAGCGCGGCGTCACCGAATGGGTCGACTCCCTGGTCTTCTAGCCAGGCCACAGGCGGACGCTGGATGGCAGGGATCTCGAGCCCGAACTTGCGGGCAAACTCGAAGTCGCGCTGGTCGCCACAGGGCACCGCCATGATCGCCCCCGTGCCGTATCCCATCAGCACATAATCGGCGATCCAGATCGGAATCTGGGCGCCGCTCAGGGGATTGGTTGCGTACGAGCCGGTGAAAACTCCCGTCTTTTCGCGAGTGTCGTCGGTGCGGTCGATCTCGTTCTTGCCGGCGGCGCCGCGCCGGTACTCGTCTACGTTGTCGGCCTGCTCGGCGGTGGTCAGTGTTTCGACGAACGGATGCTCAGGCGCCAGCACCATGAACGTGGCGCCGAACAATGTGTCGGGGCGTGTGGTGAACACCGTCAGTTGGCCGGCCGGTGACTCGAAGTGCACATTGGCGCCATGGCTGCGCCCGATCCAGTTGCGTTGCATCGACTTGATCGAGTCGGTCCAGTCGAGCAACTCGAGGTCGTCGATCAGGCGGTCGGCATACGCCGTGATCCGCATCATCCATTGACGCATGTTGCGTTTGAACACCGGGAAGTTGCCGCGATCGGATCGACCGTCGGCGGTGACTTCCTCGTTGGCCACCACGGTGCCCAAGCCCGGGCACCAGTTGACGGGTGCATCGCTGACGTATGCCAGGCGGTAGCCGTCGATGATCTGGTTGCGTTCGTTGGCGGTGATGTCGGACCATGCTCGCCTGCCGGGTGCTGGGCGAGTGCCGGATTCGAACTCGGCGACCAACTCAGAGATCGGGCGAGCCTTGTCGAGCTGCGGGTCGAGCCAGGAGTTGAAAACCTGGCTGAAGATCCACTGTGTCCAGCGGTAGTAGTCGACATCGGTGGTCGACACGCTGCGGCGCTGGTCGTGTCCGAGCCCCAGCCGTCGCAGCTGACGCCGATAGGTCGTGATGTTTTGCTCGGTCGTGATGCGCGGATGCTGACCGGTCTCGACGGCGAATTGCTCGGCCGGCAGGCCAAACGCGTCGAATCCCATCGTGTGTAGCACGTTGTGGCCGGTCATCCGTTTGAAGCGGGCGAACACGTCGGTGCCGATGAACCCCAGCGGGTGGCCGACGTGCAGCCCCGTGCCCGACGGATACGGGAACATGTCGAGCACGAACAGCTTTTCGCCGCGGGCCGTGGCCAGCTCAGGATTGCCCAATGGACCACTCGGGTTGGGCGTCTCGAACGTGCCGTTCTCGGCCCACCAGTCCTGCCACCGCAGCTCGATGTCTTGGGCCAGCGCCGACGTGTACCGAAACGGGGGAGTGACAGTCGAAGAGGGTTCAGTGTTGGCGCTCATACCGGCCGCTCAGCCTACGTGCCGATCGGCACAAGGCCCCAGGTCGTTTGCGGCCGGGTTGCTTCCAGTTCACAGACGTTGGGTTCGGGGTGCGTGTCGCCGCCCCAGCTTCGTCGACGCGCCCGGTCCCCGTTCACGAATGGTGTATGGTCGTTTGCTGTGAAGGGGTCCGGGGCCAGGCGGACCGTCGCGTCCGCGGCGGTGGGATTGACGGCATTGCTGTTGGTGACGCCGGTCGCCCACGGCGGCGATGCGCCCTTCAACATCCTCGATCGGTGCCAGGGAACCTCACATGACTCGCCACGGCTGCAGGTCATCGACGAGGTCACCGGAGACGTCATCGATCCCTTCTCGGTGAGAACGATGGGATTCACCATCGAAGGCGCGCCTCCCGGCGGGTTCCTTCAGATCGATGTCGCACCTCCGGGCGGGGGTCTGTCGGGTCGGGCGACCGGAGTGTTCGACCTTGGCGGCCGCGCCGTGCCCGATCTTGCCTTGTTCGAGTTCGGCGAGTATGAGCCGACGTTCGTGCAGATCCTCTCCGCCGACGGCGCCACTTTGGCCACGCCTCCACCGGCCTCGTTCTTTCCCGATCGCACATTCGTCGTCGATTCCAGCGAATCGGTGTGCACCCGACAAACTCTCTCGCTTCCGCCCGGCTTCCAGGCGCCGACCGATGGGATCGTGCGGATCTTCGAGAGCTTCGGCGCCACCCCGGACGAGGCCACGATGGTCTCCGAGTGGGGGGCGATCGGCCTCGACGGTCTTCGCGACCCGGTTCGGTTCTCGGCTCCCTCCGGACCCCCCACGATTGAGGGACCGTTCGGTGACATCATCGCCGTCGGATCCTCACAGGTCACGTTCGACGGTTCTGGCGACTCGCCGATCGCGTTCGACTGCTCGACCCCTGGGGTCGTCTGCGGTGGCGCTGCGCCGAACCTGATGGGTGGCGACTACCACGTGATGTGGTTCCAGAGTGCCGGTCCGTTTCCGCCGCTCGGCGAGTTCCAGTCTCAACAGGCGATCGTCTTCAACGATTCGATCGGCGCACCCTGGGCTCATGGTTCGTCCTTCCCGTGGGACACGTTCGATGGCGCCAGCGTCTGGATGTTCGTCGATACCCCGATTGGTGGCACGCAGCCAGAGTTCACGGCGCTCTTGTCGGGCGGCTCAGGTAGCTCTTCACCGTTGCCGACCGACAGCTTCGGGATCATCGGTGACGACACGTTTGCCGTGTTCGCGCCTCGCAGCGAGTTCCCCGCGATCTCGGGGGTCGCCGCCGCCAGCCAGTTCCACGACGGGCGCTTCGGCTCCGGCCCGACCGACCCTTCGGTCCTCGATTCGGCACCTGATACGAACGGCCCATGGACCCGTGGGCCCGGTGATCTGTTCGCTCCGATGCCCGTTGCCGAGATGGACCACATCGTCACGGGGATTCCCGAAGAGGTTCCGGTCGTCACGACCACCCAGCCAGCGGCGACGCCAGAACCGGTGGCGGCGGTAACGACGACCTCGCAGCCTGCATCGACGCCGCAACCCGAATCGGCCGCGACGACGACTGTGCCTGCCGCGACTCCGCCCTCGGCACCGCCTGCCAGTACTCCCGAAGACAATGGTGGGCCTCCGTGGATCTGGATCTTCGGCGGCGGGTTGGTCATCGGCGGCGGCGGGTTGTACCTCGTCAGCAAGAATCGGAAGGAAGAAGAGGAAGACGAGCAAAGTCCGGATGCGGATCCGTCGCCGGCCACCGGCCGCGTGTACGACGACGATTTTCTGCTGCGGTTCTTTGATCTGGAGGATGCTGAGTGGGAGCTCGATGATGCTGATCGCGAACGGTGGTTCGAACTCAAGAACGCCGAACGCACCGCCCTCTGGTTGGCGACACGACAGCGCGAGGAAGATGTCCAGAAGCGGATCGAAGACCTGATCGCCGGCTACACGTCGGCCATCCAGCCTGGAATTGCGGCCTACTCGGGCGCTGTGCAGTCGTACGCCACCGCCACGAGCACGATCATCAATGACAGCAGCGAGATCCTGACGCTCTTCAACGAGTGGCATCGCGAGGGCGGTGTAAAAGACATCATGTGGTGGGTCGACCTGGCAGACGCAGCCGTAGGAGTCGGGCGTTTGGCGATCAGCCTCGGTGCGGGCACTACGAAGCTGGTGATCAAGGCACTGGGAAGTGCCGACGAGGCTGTCGACGCCGGTCGCGCCGTGGGCGCAGTGGCTGGTGCCACCGATGAGGTCGTCGATGCGGCCAGGGCAGGAGAGCGAGCCGGCGACGTCGGCAGCGATGCGCAGCGGATCTACGACGGTGAGGACTTCGTCGAGCTCGATGCGTTCATCGAGCGCGTCCTGGGGCGTTCGTTCTCGTCTTACGACGAGGCGCTTCCGGCCGTCGCCCGAGAGCTCGGGTATTACATGGATCTCACGCATCTCGAAAAGACGATGCTGATGCAGCTTGCCACGAAGGCCAGGTTGGCGGCCAAGGGCAACCCCGTCGAGTTCCCGGCCGATTTCCTGGCCTGGTTGCATCGGATGAATCAGAATCCCGACTTCTGGGAGAACCTGAGCCGTGCCGCCGCGCTCGATCTCGATTCAAGGGTGTACCGGATTCTCGACGATGTCGAGATTGCGCTGCTCCGGCAGTTGGCGAACTCACCCGAAGCTGCCAATGCCGCGCGACGGGTCCCCATGACCCCGACACTTCCGCCCAGAACGCTCGGCGGTGCGGCCGATGCTGCTGCCGATGGCGCTGCCACCGTCCGCATCCCGCCACCTGGATCACGGGGCTTCGATCCGGGGGCCACGGTGCCACCACCGGGTGCGCCGACTGTCCGGTTCGATCCGGGGGCCACGGTGCCGCCACCGGCGTCGGGGACTGTCCGGTTCGATCCGGCGCTCACGTTGCCGCCACCGCCTGGGGCCGCCACCTTGCCAGGGGCAGGGGCTCTGACGCTCCCGCCGCCCGCTGCCACGTTGCGGATTCCTCCGCCTGGTGCGGCTGGGGCTGCGGCTGATTCTGCCGAAACGTTGCGGATTCCTCCGCCTGGTGCGGCTGGGGCTGCGGCTGATTCTGCCGAAA
>CALFRK010000024.1 GCA_937919625.1 uncultured Ilumatobacter sp. | reverse complement strand
TGGATCTGCTCGGTGCCTTCGAAGATGTCGTGGATCTTGGCGTCGCGGTGCCAGCGCTCAACCGGGTACTCGCGGGAGTAGCCGTAGCCGCCAAGGATCTGGATCGCCCGCTCGGTCGTCCACGTAGCGACGCGGCCGGCCTTCAACTTGGCCATCGAACCCTCGGCGTACTGGAACTTCTTTTGCTTGCCCAGCCATGCGGCACGCCAGATCAAACCACGGGTCGCATCGATCTCCGTCGCCATATCGGCCAGCAGGAAGGCGATCGACTGATTCATGATGATCGGGCGACCGAAGGCGTGGCGCTCTTTGGCGTACTCGAGCGAGTACTCGTACGCGGCGCGGGCGATACCGAGCGCCTGGGCGCCCACAGATGGCCGGGTCGCCTCGAACGTCTGCATCGCGGCCTGCGAGTTGCCTGGCTTGCCTTCGCGAACTCGGGCGAGACGCTCGTCGAGCTTGTCCTTGCTGCCCAATAGGCAACGGCCTGGCACACGAACGTCGTCGAGCACGACCTCGGCCGTGTGGCTGGCGCGGATTCCGTGCTTCTTGTACTTCTGACCCATCGTGAGGCCAGGAGTACCGGGGGGGACGATGAAGCTGGCGTGGCCCTTCGACTTGAACTCTGGCTCGACGACGGCGACCACGACATGGATATCGGCGATTCCTCCGTTGGTGATCCATGCCTTGGTTCCGTTCAGCACCCACTCGTCGGTGGCCTCGTCGTACCGTGCGCTGGTGCGGTAGCCACCGACGTCGGAACCCGCATCGGGCTCGCTGGCGGCAAACGCCCCGAGCTGCAACTTGGCGACGTCGCCGTAGCACTGCGGCACCCATTCCATGACCTGCTCGGAAGTACCCGACGAGGCAATCCCGGCGGCGGCGAGCGCCGAACCCATGATCGCCATGCCGATCCCGGCATCGCCCCAGAACAACTCCTCGATGGCGACGGGCAATGTCAGGCCACTGGGGTCGTTCATCATTCCCTCGGCGAGGAACTCCCAGCCGTAGAGGCCGATCTCTGCGGCCTGCTGCACGATCGGATACGGGAACTCCTCGCGCTCGTCCCACTCCGAACCCGCTGGACGCATCACGTCTTGTGCGAATCCATGAACCCACTTCTGGAGCTGGAGCTGGTCTTCATTGAGTGCCATTGAGAATTCAGCCATGCCCACAAGTTACCCGTCGGTAACAGCGGATGTCTACTCATCGGTAACTTTGTTCGGGGTGCCTCAGACGGGGATCGCCAGCAAAGCCGGGGCAATCGTTTGATAGATCAGATTGGCGCCCGGCTTGTAAACGTGCACGCCGTCCCAGCGATAGCCCAAATCGGAGGCAATCGTCTCGTCGCCGCACCATTCGTCGGGCCCTTCTACGAATGTGACGTCGGGCCGGGCACCGGCGACGCTGCGTTGCAGATCGTTGAGATGCGCAACCCGAACATCGTCGCCACGCTCGGGGAGCGCCGGCACACCGGCTCCGTCAACTTCTTGGGGGCGCATGCACGCGATCTCCAGCAGGGCGACCTTGGCGCCCGTCGCTGTCATCGTGTCGACGCCGTTCGACAGATTGGCGATGAACAACTGGTCGAACTCAGCCGAGGCGAATGGGTAGACGACACCAGCGACCTCGAGATCGAACACGTCCCAGGCACCCAGCACCACCAGTGCCACCTGGGTGCCGCGGGCGGCGTTGGCCCACTCGTCGAGCCAGTTGGCGCAGATCGAGAAGCTGTTGTTGAAGCTCTGGCGGGAACTGAGCACGCGGCCCGAGTCGTACACGCTGCAACCGTCGAGCGAGCCGTCTTCGATCGAGAAGGTCGACTCGATGCCCGAGGGCAGATTGATAGCGAGCGAGTGGGCCTGCGAGTCACCGACGATCGACAACGATCTCGGAAGCACCGGCAAGGTGACAGTCGGAGTGGTCGTGACTGGAGCATCGGACACCGGCTGCGTCAGGACAGGCTGGGTCGTGGGCACCGCCAGCTCGAACGCGGCGTCGCCGCCGCCAGCCGCCACGTCGAACGGTTCGACCGAGACATAGAACACGACCAAGCCGATGCCCAGCGCTGCGGCGCCGCCGACCGGCACCCAGGGGAACTGCCTCTGGCTGCGCCACCACCGACTCAATCCGCCGCGACGCACGGGCGTTTCGATGTAGCGATAGCACGCCTCGGACCCGACGATAGACACGATCGACGCAAGTATGAAACGGCCTGCCGAGCCATCGGTTGCACCACCGATCACAAAGATCGGCCAATGCCACAAGTACAGGCCATAACTGCGCTTGCCGACTTCGACCAGCGGGTTCCACGACAGGATCAGCCTCGACCCAACCGCAGCCGGATGCACCACGATGAGCACCGCAACCAGCGACAGCAGTGAGACGACCGTGAGCAGCCACGGGTACAGGTACCCCTCGGTCAGTCGAGCAGCGATGAACGTACAGATCAGCAGACCGAGGCTGATTCCCATCGTCACATCCAGCGGCCGACTCGGCGCCCGGTGGGCATTCGGCGAGCGCCACGGCCGCCACACGAACGCGGCAGCTGCCCCGAGCAGCAATCCGCCCGCCCGCGTGATCGTCGACAGATAGTTGAAGTTGACCCGATCGGCACCGTCGAACAAGCCACCGTCGATTGGCGCAGGGGCACCGCGTTGCGCCCACCACATGATCACCATGACAACCCCGACGATTCCCAACAGAAACTTGGCGATCCTCAGCGGCTTCCACCCCGAGCGGGCCAGCAGGACGAATGCCAAAGGCCACAACAGGTACCACTGTTCCTCGACCGCCAGGCTCCAGAGATGCCGCAACAACGGCGGGTCGCCGGCCTGGAAATACGGCACATCTCCGACGATTTGGCCCCAGTTGGCGACATAGAAAATCGACCAGGGCAGGTCGCGCCGCATCTGCGACGTCTGTTCGGCCGAACCGAACAGTGCCGTCCAGGTGGAGATCACCAGCAGCATCGTGAACAGGGCGGGAAACAGCCGGCGAATACGACGCATCCAGAACTGACGGAGTGACACGCCGCCGGTACGCCCTCGCTCCTCGATCAACAGCGACGTGATCAGGTAGCCCGACACCACGAAGAAGACCTCGACCCCGAAGAATCCACCGTGCATCCACCCGAACCCGGCGTGGTAGAAGATCACGGCGATCACGGAGATCGCCCGCAGCCCGTCGAGCCCCGGTTGGTACCCCATCGCCGGAGGAGCGGCGCCTGGTTGGGAGGCGCGGCGGCCGACCTTCGACATATCGCCGCCAGCCTAGAAGGCCCGGGGCCGGAGTGAGGTGCCGCCCCCGCCCAGATCAGCGACGGATGCTGGTGCCGTCCTTGGTGGTTTCGACAGTCCAGCCATCGGCCTGGAGTTCGGCTCGAATCGCATCGGCGGCGGCGTAGTCCTTGTCGGCACGGGCCTGGTCGAGGGCGGCCGCCATGGCAGCAACGTCAGCGGACACCACCGAGACCCGACCGAGCTCGAGCCCAAACGTTGCAGCGATCTCTTTGGCGGCGGCAGCCAGCCCGGCCGCCGCTGGATCACCGGCGTCGAGCGCTGCATTTGCCTGACGCACCGTGTCGAACAGAAGCGCCGTCGCCTTGGGAGTGTCGAGATCGTCGTCCATCGCGGTGCGGAAGGCTTCGAGCACTGCGGTGTCGGAGGAGGAGTCGGGCAGCGCCGCCGTGCGGGCGATGAACGAGTCGAGTCCGGCGAGCGCGTTGGTCGCCGCGTCGATCGTGTCGGCGTTGACCGTGATCGGGCTGCGGTAATGCGATTGCAGCAACACCATGCGATACGCCCGCGGGTCGTAGACCTGCACGAAGTCGAGCAGGTTGCTGACGTTGCCGAGGCTCTTCGACATCTTCTCGCCCTCGGCGTCGACGATGAACCCATGGTGCATCCAATGGTTGGCGAATCGCTTGCCGAGGGCGACCGCCTGGGCACGTTCGTTTTCGTGGTGTGGAAACCGCAGGTCTTGCCCGCCGCAGTGCAGATCGAAGCCCTCGCCGAGCAGGTCGAGGCTCATCACGACACATTCGCTGTGCCACCCCGGGCGTCCGTCTCCCCATGGCGAAGGCCACGCCGGCTCGTCTGGCTTGGACAGTTTCCAAAGCACGAAGTCGGACGGGTGACGCTTTTGTCCGGCGCCGAACACCTCGCGCTCACCGCCGCCGGCCAGCATCTCGTCGAGCGACTGGTGCGCCAGAAGGCCGTAGTCGGGCACCGACTCGACCGACAGATACACGCCGTCGTCTGTGATGTATGCAGAGTCGTTGTCGATCAGCTCACCTATCAACTCGACCATCTTGTCGACGTACTCGGTGGCGTGCGGCGTATCGGTCGGCCGCTTGAAGTTGACGGCGTCCATCGCCTGCCACCAGATGTCTTCGCACTTGGTGGTGATCTCGTGCCATGGACGGTTCTCGCGCTTGGCACGGTTGATGATTTGGTCGTCGATGTCGGTGATGTTCGACACGAGCCGTACGTCGAGACCGGTCCACTCGAGATAGCGCCGCAGGATGTCATAGGCCAGCGTGGCGCGACCGTGACCGATGTGAGGCGGTCCGTACACCGTTGGCCCACACAGGTAGATACCGACCTTTCCGGGCTCGCGCATAGCGAGCTCACGGACCTCTCTGGTTGCGGTGTCGTACAGGTGCAGCACGTTGTGCAGCCTACGAGCCGAGCCGTCGGGCGAGGACGGACGAACGCCCGATTCCCGGGTTGGCGATCCCGCCTGAATCTTCGTGCTGCCATCGTCGCGGCTCTACGCTGCGGGCATGCCGATTCACTTGCGCGCCGAAGCCACCGACTACGCCCCCAATGTGTTGTGCCCGGGAGACCCCCGACGGGCCACCTACATCGCCGAGACGTTCTTCGACGCCGGCTACCGCTGCGTCAACGAGGAGCGCGGCCTACTGGGCTTCACCGGAACCTTCGAGGGCGCTCCGATCAGCGTCCAAACCACCGGCATGGGTTCACCGTCGTGCGGCATCGTTTGTGAGGAACTCGTGATGCTCGGGGCTAAACGACTGATCCGGGTCGGCACCTGTGGCGGCTTGAAGGACGGCATGAAGATGGGCGACACCGTGATCGGGATCAGCGCGACGGCCGACGACCAAGGTGCACTGCGGCTGGCTCAGATGGACTCATACGCCCCGGCAGCTACCTTCGAATTGGCCGAAACGGCCGCACGGCTAAGTCGCCAGCAGGGCACCAGGGTGCACGTCGGCCCGATCGTGACGAGCGGCGTCTTCTACGATCCCGACCCCGGAACGTTCGCCCGCTGGAAGCGGGTCGGCCATATCGGCGTCGAGATGGAAGCCGCCATGATCTACACGATCGCCGCCATCCACCGCATCGAGGCACTGGCGCTGATGACCGTGTCCGACATCTTGGAGGAGTCGGGCAACACCACGCGTATCAGCGACGAGGAGCTCAAGCTGGGCGTTGACACGATGATGCGAATCGCCTGTCGAGTAGCCGTCAGCTAACGCCGGATCGCGGCGATCGCGGGATGCGGCCGGCCTCAGCTGTCGCCACCGGAGGCTTCGGCAACCTTCTGCTTGCCGGCGCTGATCCAGGGCATCATCGCTCGCAGTTCGGCGCCGACGATCTCAATCTGGTGCTGCTTACCCTCTTCTTGTAGGCGGTGGTAATTCGCACGCCCGCTCTCGCTCTCGGCGACCCACTCGTCGGCGAACTGACCGGACTGGATCTCGCCGAGGATCTGCTTCATGACCTGCTTGGTCTGCGGAGTGATCACCCGCGGACCACGCGTCAGGTCGCCGTACTCGGCGGTGTCGGAGATCGAGTAGCGCATGCCGGCGATGCCTTCTTCATACATCAGGTCGACGATCAGCTTGACCTCGTGGAGGCACTCGAAGTAGGCCATCTCCGGGGCGTAGCCTGCCTCGGTCAGGGTTTCGAAGCCGTACTGCACGAGCTTGGTCAGGCCACCGCACAACACGACCTGCTCACCGAACAGGTCGGTCTCGGTCTCTTCTGGGAAGGTTGTCTCGATCACGCCGGCGCGTGCGCCGCCGATCGCCTCGGCGTATGACAGGGCGAGCGCCTTGCCGTTGCCGGTGGCGTCCTGGTCGACGGCGATCAAGGCCGGAACGCCGCCCCCCTCGGTATAGGTGCGACGCACGAGGTGGCCAGGGCCCTTGGGGGCGATCATGATGCAGTCGACACCCTCTGGGGCGGCGATCCGGCCGAAACGCACGTTGAAACCGTGGGCGAAGGCGATCGCGTCACCGGGCTTGAGGTGGGACACGATGTGTTGATCGAAGATCGCTTTCTGCTCGGTGTCGGGGGCGAGAATCATGATCAGATCGGCCCATTCGGAGGCGTCGTCGAGCGACATCACCGTGAGGCCGGCGTTTTCGGCCTTGCGCTTTGACGACGAGCCGTCGCGGAGACCGACGCACACATCGACACCGGATTCCTTGAGGTTCAATGCGTGGGCATGGCCCTGCGAGCCGTAGCCGATGATCGCAACCTTGCGACCCCGGATGATGGAGGGGTCGGCATCGGCTTCGTAATAGACATTGGCGGCCATGTCAGCGCACCGTTCCTTTCGTGTTGCCCCGAGGGCTGTTGGGAGTGTTGACGCGAAGGTGAGCGCCGCGATCGAGCTTGGGCAGTGCCACCCGACCGGTGCGCTGAAGCTCCACGATGCCACGGTCACTGAGAAGTTCCTCGAAATCATCCAGCTTGTCGGGGTGCCCCTCCAAACTGACCGTCATCGCATCGGGACCGACGGCGAGCATCTTGGCCTCAAAGATCGTCGCCAGCTCGACAATCTGACTGCGATGCTCGACATCGACGCGCACCGTTGCCAGCAACAACTCGCGCTCGACCGAACGCCGCGGATCGAGCTCGCTGATCTTCACGACATCGATCAGCTTGAACAGCTGTTTCACGATCTGTTCGAGCGGTGCCGTGTCGACATCGACGACGATCGTGATGCGGCTCATCCCCTCGTCCTCGGCTGGGGCCACAGCAAGTGAGTAGATGTTGTAGCCGCGGCGGGCAAACAGGCTGGCGACTCGAGCGAGCACGCCAGGTCGGTTCTGCACGAGCACGGACAAGATGTGGTGGTTCAGTGATGAACCCTTGGGATTGACAGCAGTCATCGTTCTCTCGCTCAGGCCAGGCGATCGCGGATCGCTGTTTGGGTCGGATGCACGAGCAGGTCGTCGTTTGACCGACCGGCCGGAACCATGGGGAAGACCTTCTCGTTGGAGTCGGTTCGGAACTCGATGACCACGGTGCGGTCGTTGATCGAGTTCGCCTTTTCAATCGCCGGGGCGACCTCTTCGGGCGACTCGACGCGGATGCCCACGCAGCCCATCGACTCGGCCCACTTCACATAATCGGGGTATTCGGTGGACAGGTACACCTCGCTGTAGCGCTCGTCGTAAAACATCTCCTGCCACTGACGAACCATGCCGAGGTAGCTGTTGTTCAGCAGCGCCACCTTGATCGGAATTCGCTCGACCGTTGCCGTCACCAGCTCTTGAGCTGTCATCTGGAAACAACCGTCACCGTCGACAGCCCAAACCGTGCGGTCGGGACGACCCATCTTGGCGCCGATCGCGGCCGGGATCGAAAACCCCATCGTGCCGAGACCGCCCGAGTTGACCCAGGTATACGGCTCTTCGAACTTCCAATGCAGCGACGACCACATCTGGTGCTGACCGACGCCGGACGTGAGAATCGTGCCCTCTGGAGCCAGCTCACGGAGCTGCTCGAGGCAGAACTGCGGCTTGAGTGCGTTGCCGGGCTCGGACTGCTCGTAGGTGGTGGGGAACTGCTCGCGCCAGCCAGAGATGCGACTCTTCCACGGCCCGAGGTCGGGCTGCGCGACTCCGCCTTCCTGCAGGGCGATGATCTCCTTGACGAGCTCTTCGGTGACGAGGCGGCAGTCGCCGACGATCGGCACGTCGGGCTTGCGAACCTTGCCCTGCTCGGCCGGGTCGATGTCGACATGGATGACCTTGGCGTGCGGAGCGAACGAGCCGACGCGACCGGTGATGCGGTCGTCGAAACGTGCCCCGAGATTGATCAACAGGTCGCTCTGCTGCATCGCCGTGGTTGTGTAGGCGTTGCCGTGCATGCCGGGCATACCGAGGTTGAGCGGATCGCTGTCGGGAAACACGCCGCGCGCCATCAGCGTGGTGACGACATGGATGCCGGTCAGATCGACCAGCTCACGCAACACCTCCGCCGCTCGCGCCTTGAGCATGCCGCCGCCGACGTACAACAGTGGGCGCTCGGCCTGCATGATCAGCTTGGCTGCCTCCTTGATCATGCGCGGGTGACCCTTGGTGTTCGGGCGGTAACCGGGCAGCGAGGCCTTGACCTCGTCATCGCTCGGCCAGTACCAGGTCATCTCGTTCTCGAGAACGTCCTTCGGCACGTCGATCAGGGTCGGGCCAGGGCGCCCGGTCGTGGCGATGTGGAACGCCACACGGACCGCCATCGGGATGTCGTCGGCACTCATCACGAGTTCGTTGTGCTTGGTACACGAGCGGGTGATGCCGACCGTGTCGCACTCCTGGAAGGCGTCGGTGCCGATCGCGCCGGTGGCCACCTGCCCGGTGATGCCAACCATCGGGATCGAGTCCATGTAGGCATCCATCAGCGGCGTCACCAGGTTGGTGGCGGCGGGACCGGAGGTGACCATCGCCACCCCCGGCCGACCGGTCACGTGGGCATAACCCTCCGCCATGTGGCCGGCGCCCTGTTCGTGGCGAACCAGCACGTGCCGGATCGACGACTCGAGCAGCGGGTCATAGGCCGGCAGGATGCATCCGCCTGGCAGGCCGAAGATCGTGTCGACGTTCTCCATTTCGAGCGACTTGATGAGAGCTTGCGCTCCCGTCATTCTGGTCATGGTCTGTCTCCTGGTTGCGATGTTACGAGGGGGTCGAGCGAGTCGGAAAAACGAAACGACCTCCCAATCTGGGAGGTCGGGGCGCACGCGGCGAGGGAGCCGGGTGCGCTAGTAAATAAGTACTACGAGGGTGCTGGTGTGGGCACGCATCGCCTCTGAGTGTGCCAGGTCGCGCATCAAAACACAAGCCGACACTGAACGCCACGAGATACTGGCTACGGTCGCCGCATGCTGAGCGTGCGCGAGATCTGGCGATACCCCGTGAAGTCGCTGGGTGGCGAGCGTCTCGAGCAGGCAGCCGTCGACGAACTCGGCATCGATGGCGACCGGGCGTGGGGGCTGTACAACCCAGCCACCGACACAGTGTTGACGGCTCGCCGCGAGCCGGCTCTGCTGTTCCTGAGTGCGCGCATCGACGATGGTCGGCCAGTGATCACTTGTGATGACGGCAGCCTGATGACAAGCGATGCCGAGCTGTCGAGGTGGATCGGAAGCCCGGTCGAGCTGCGGTCGGCCCGCAGCGGTCCGGGAACATTCGAGAACCCGATGGACATCGACAACGAGTCCGATTGGGTCACGTGGCAGAGCTCTGGCGGCACATTCCACGACGGCCCCTCGAAGATCTCGTTTGTGTCGCGCGACTCACTCGGCGAGTGGGATGCCCGACGTTTTCGGATCAATCTGATCCTCGACGGCTCGGGTGAGGACGACCTGACCGGCGACATCAGCGTCGGCTCGGCCGTGCTCTCGATCCGAAACCCGATCGACCGGTGCGTGATGATCGCCAGGGGGCAACCCGGCATCGCGAAAGACATCACAGTGCTGCAGCGTGTGATCAAAGAACGCGACAACAAGATCGGTGTCGGCGCCATCATCACCACCCCCGGCGCGATCAAAGTCGGCGACCAGTTCGGCTAACCGTTACCAAACGTGCCTGGCACGTTTGGTAACGGTGCGGGTGGTCAGGCAGTGCGGAGCTGTTCGGCCAGCTCGTCGACTGCCGGGTCATGGAGCGACCCTGTGCGCATGGCCATCACGAGCTGACGGCGTACCAGTTCCGGGCCGATCGTCACGTCGGTGACAGACGGATCTACCGGCAAGACGGCCCACCCCAGGCCGAGCGTGACCATCTGCAGCAACACGTCGGGTTGGTGGCTCTCGGCGGCAACCCTGATCGGAGCGCCGATCTCGCGCAAGCGCTCGGTAGTCAGGTGCCTGGTGTGCGACCCGATCGGAAAAAGCAGCCAGGGCCCCCACCCGGCCGGGTCGGCGATCGTGGCGCCGGGTGGGGCGATCACGGTCAGCGGCTCGCTGAACAGCGCCTCCATCTCGATTCCCACCGGCAGGCTCGACGGCTCGACACAAACGACAAGATCGAGGTGGCCGTCGCGCAGATCTCTGAGCAGTGCAGCCGACGGCCCCACCGACAGCGTCAGTTCGACGTCGCCGCGATCCGTCAAGAATGAGCGAATGACGGCCGGAAAGTGCACAACGGCGGCGACGTCGATCATGCCGACCCGCACACGGCCGACGCGGGCGGTGCGCATCCGTTCCGACCAATCATGCAGGTCGCGGGTCAGCCCGATCACCTGTCGAGCATGATCGAGCACTGGGATCGCAGAACCCCGCAAAACCCGGCGCCGACCATACGATTCGAACAAGTCGACGCCGACCCGCCGCTCGAGTTCGGCCAGCCCCTGCGACAGCGCCGACGGGCTGACACCAACCTGTGTCGCGGCGACTGCCCAGGTCGGGGCATCAGCGATCGCCACGAGGTATTCGAGCTGCCGGATCGATAGGTCGGGAAGGGCGAGCGGTGCCACCCCCTGCAGGATAGTTCAGACTTTCTTCACTATTGGGATAATTCGATCAGTTTCGCTTATCATATGGTCATGCCTCAACCACAGATCGCTCCCGCAGAGGGCAAACTCGGTGTACTCACCGTTGGCCTTGGCGCCGTTGCTTCCACCCTGATCGCCGGCGTCGAGCTGGCCAAGCGGGGTCAAGCCGCCCCGATCGGTTCGCTCACCCAGATGGACACGATCCGACTCGGCAAGCGCACCGACGGTCGCAGCCCGATGATCAAGGACTTCGTGCCGCTCGCCAATCTCAACGACGTCGTGTTCGGGGCATGGGATCCATTCCCGGACGACGCCTACGTCGCCGCCCAGCGGGCCGGCGTGCTCGAGTCGGGCAAACATCTCGAAGGCATCGCCGAGGCATTGCGCGACGTCCGCCCGATGCCGGCCGCTTTCGACCGCAGCTATGTCAAGCGGCTCGACGGCGTACACACGATGGCGACGATCGACAAGCGCTCGATGCTCAACGCCATCCGCGAAGACATCAATACGTTCCGCGACGAAAAGCAGGTCGAACGAGTCGTCATGCTGTGGGCGGCCTCGACAGAGATCTTCATCGAGCCGGGCCCGGCACACCAGACGATCGAGGCGTTCAATGCGGCGATCGATGCCAACGACCCGATGATCGCACCCTCGATGCTGTACGCCTACGCGGCGATCCTCGAAGGTGTGCCGTTCGCCAACGGTGCCCCCAACCTCACCGTCGACGTGCCCGCCCTGCGCGATCTATCGGTCGAGCACGGCGTTCCGATTTCCGGCAAGGACTTCAAGACCGGCCAGACCTTGATCAAGACCGTGCTCGGACCGATGCTGCGGGCCCGCATGCTGGGCCTCAGCGGCTGGTACTCGACCAACATCCTGGGCAACCGTGACGGTGAGGTGCTCGACGATCCCGACAACTTCAAGACCAAGGAAGAGTCGAAGCTGGGTGTGCTCGAGCACATCCTCGATGCCGAAGCCTTCCCCGATCTGTACGGCGACGTGTACCACAAGGTCAGGATCAACTACTACCCGCCCCGCGGTGACAACAAGGAGGGCTGGGACAACATCGACCTGTTCGGTTGGCTCGGCTACCCGATGCAGCTCAAAGTCGACTTCCTGTGCCGTGACTCGATCCTGGCCGCCCCGTTGGCGCTCGACCTGATCCTTTTCAGTGATCTCGCTCAGCGGGCCGGTATGTCAGGCATCCAGGAATGGCTCAGCTTCTACTACAAAGCACCCATGGTGGCCCCTGGCCTACACCCCGAACACGACCTGTTCGTGCAACTCGAGAAGCTCAAGAACACGCTGCGTTGGATGATGGGCGAAGACCAGATCACCCACCTCGGCCGCGAGTACTACGACGGCGACGAAGCCTGACCCAGCTGACCACGTTGTGTCTGACACAACGTGGCGCCTGCGTCGGTGACGATCAGGTCGAGCCGCACGTCGTGTGGTTCGGTTGGCAGTTTGTCGACGAGTTGCGGCTCGAACCCGACACCTATCGTGGTGCAGTCCGGTCGGGTCTTTGGCAGGAACCGGTCGTACCAGCCGCCGCCCTGGCCGAGTCGATCGCCCGATGCCGTAAATGCGACACCTGGCACGATAACAACATCGATCAGGCCAGGATCTGGCGCCGGATCGTCCTCGGGCAGAACAACTGACTTGCCATTTGAATGGCACCACTCGATGAACGGGGCCGTAATCGGCTCGCCGGGAATCGAGTCGAACACCATCACCGTGTCGGCCCGCTGTACCGCCTCGGTTTCACGCAACAATGACCAGAGGCGCCGCGAGCGTTCGACCTGATCGGGCAAGGCGCGACGGATCGCCCGCATCTCACGGCGCAACTCGAGTTTGGCGCCAGTCAGGTCTCCCACGTCCGGAAACTCTAATGTCGAGGGCGATGAGCGCGACCGCAGACCACACATTCGACGCCCAGCAGTTCCGCACGGTGCTCGGGCACTTCCCGACCGGCGTCACGGTTGTGTCGGGGATGAGTGGCGATCAGCCCGTCGGATTCACGATCGGTTCGTTCACCTCCGTGTCGCTCGATCCGCCACTCGTCGGCTTCTTGCCGATGACCGACAGTGCGACCTGGGCGGCCATGGCAAAAATGGGTTCATTCTGCGTCAACGTGCTCAGCCGCGATCAAGCCGACCTGTGCTGGAAGTTCGCCAAGAGCGGTAACGACGCCGACCGCTACAACGACGTCGACTGGCATCCCGGTCGCACCGGTTCGCCGATAATTGACCGGGCCGTCGCCTGGATCGATTGCACTGTCGAGGAGGTGTTCGAGATGGGCGACCACTACTTCGTGCTCGGCCGGGTCGTGGCGCTCGAGGCCGACGCCGACCACGACGGCCAAGGCCCGTTTCCGCTGCTGTTCTTCAAGGGCACGCTCGGCGGATTCGCAGCAGACGGCTGATTCGCGGGCAGCCCCGAACCTCCGAACAGCTGGATCAAGTCTGCGTTTGCACTGGAACCATTGCAAGAAGATTGCTGCCGGCTACAGCGCGCAAAGAAAGCAGCAACGTTCTCGGAGACATTCTGCCGCGTCTATCGCGTGTGGCCGACCGCCAGACGGTCGCCAACTCCGCCAGAAGCCTGATCGCCACCCAATGGCGGCAGACTTGACGGCATGCAGACGGATCGCCGGATCGAACTCGCAATCGGGATCGACGTGTTCGTCGTCGTGTTGTTCGTCGCCATCGGGCGGCGCACCCACGAGGAGGGATCCGCATTTGGCGAATTGATGAGGACGGCACTGCCGTTCCTGATCGGCCTGGCGGTGGCATGGGCTGCGGCACGTGCCTGGAAACGACCCGCCGCCGCCACGATGGGGCTCGTGATCTGGCCGGTCACTGTGTTGGTCGGCATGATCGTGCGCCGAACTATCTTCGATCGCGGCACCGCGACCTCATTCGTCGTGGTGACGACGCTGTTCCTTGGCGCCTGCCTAGTCGGCTGGCGGATGGTGTTTCGTGTGCTCGAGATCAGATCGGGGCGGGCCGGTCAGGTGTCGATCCGAAAGAATCACTCGTCCTACTGAGAGCGTAGGTTCGGCGCGAAGCTGATGTCCGTTCGATCGGGTTCATCGCCGCCGCGGTCAGCCTCGCTCAGACACGACCTAGGTTCCACGGGCTCGCCGCCGGTCCCCATCGGCGAGCGCTGAATGCAGTGACCAATCAACCACCCTCGCCACACAACACCTGCATCCATGGGTCAGACCTTCGGATCGACAATAAGCTATGCGCAATGGAGCGAATGAAGTTGCTGCTGCGGTCGCTGCAGATCGCTCTAGCAGCGTCGCTAGTGATTTCTGCATGTGGTGATTCAACTCCTCGCATCGGTAGCCCAGACACAACCAGCGCTCGAACCACGCAGCCAGATACTCACTTGCCAGAGGTCGAGTTGCCGACCGACACCCTTTTTCATGAACTCGAAGGAGTGCCGGCAGTCGATGCCGTTGCCGACGAAACGAAGAGTGGGTCTGTATCCAATAGGGCACCAGGCGGTAATGCTGCCGCTACAAAGATCGAAACTTCGTTGGCAGATATTCGCTCCGAAACGGAAGAGTCGGCACCATCGTCAGTGATCGATCAGTCGACAGCTGCCTCCGCGGACCGGACTGGCGTCCCCGTTGTGCTTTATGGCACGATGAATAGCGTCTATTTTGTCGGAGATTCGATGTACTTCAATCCCGGAGATGTGGACGAGACGATTCCAGATGAGTATACGAATCGCCTTGTTGACTTCATATCCGAAGATCTGGCAGCCAACCACAATGCATTCGGCAATACGGTCTTCGAGAATATTTCACTGCCTGGTGTCTCCATCGACCAAAGCCTCAGCGACCGTGACAAAACGGTTGGATCAGTGCTCGATGCCAAAGTGTTCAGTCTTCCTGCTGATCAACAACCGGACTTGGTGATTTACACGGTGTCAAGGATCGACGTCAACCGAGACGATATTTGGATGGAACAACTCTTACCGATCCTTGTCGAACGGATTTCGGAGGACGTTGTTGATCTAACGCAAGCAGGTATCCAAACGGTCATCATTCCTGCGCTTCCTGTTAATGACCGTCTCTACCATGTTCTGATGGGTGGCGCCGAGCTGAAGCTCCTGAACGAACGAGTGAACATGCTGAACGATGCGATCAACGCAGCCGACTTGCCGGTGCTGCCGATTCGGTACATCGGTTTGGATACCGACCAGATCCCCGGTCCGGATGAAATCTTTTATAGTGACTATACGGTTCCGGAATTTGCTGTTTACGGTATTACCACTGATGGTGTTCATTTGGCTGAGGTGGGGCAGCGTGCGGCGGCCACAGATATCGTCGATGGCTTTGCTGGCGTCATATTCGACGCTGATCACCGCTGGACTCTTGTACGTTACTCGGACCACGTTCTCAAGTAATAAGCTATCCAAGCGGTTGCATCGTCTGCGAAGTCGCCACGAAGCCACCGTGAAGCCGGTGCCCCACTCATTTACGGCTAATGGTGGCGAATCGGCATGCCAGGTCACACGATGTTGGTGATCGCTCCCTTTTCGGCACCCTGGGCGAGTTTGGCGTACTTCGCCAGCACGCCGCTGGTGTACCGAGGGGCGTTGGGCTCCCAGCCGTGACGGCGAGCAGCCAACTCGGCGTCGTCGACCAACACGTCGAGCGAAAACGTGGGCACGTCGATCTTGATGATGTCGCCATCGCGCACGAGGGCGATCGGGCCGCCATCGACGGCCTCGGGTGCAACGTGGCCGATGCAAAAGCCCCACGTTCCGCCAGAGAAGCGACCGTCGGTGATCAGGGCCACGTCGGCGCCACGGCCAGCACCCTTGAGTGCGCCTGTGATCGCGAGCATCTCGCGCATGCCAGGGCCGCCCTTGGGGCCCTCGTAACGGATCACGATCACGTCGCCGGGGTTGATCTCGCCGGCCAGCACAGCAGCCATGGCGCCGTCTTCGCCATCGAACACGCGGGCTGGGCCTTCGAACGAGCGCTGGTCCTTCGACAGGCCAGCCACCTTCACGACTGACCCCTTGGGGGCAAGCGTGCCGGTGAGGATGTTGAGGCCACCCTCAGCGTTGATCGGATTCGAGATGGGATACACCACCGTGCCGTCCGGCGCTGGTGGGTCGATCTCAGCCAAGTTTTCTGCCATCGTCTTGCCGGTGACGGTCATTTCGTCGCCGTGCAGTATGCCCTCTTCGAGCAGGTGCCTGAGAACGACCGGCACGCCACCAATCCTGTCGAGGTCGGTCATGTGGAACTTGCCGCCCGGTTTCATGTCGGCGATGTGCGGCACCCTGGCAGCGACCCTGTTGAAATCGTCGAGGTCGAGCGCAACGCCCGCCTCGTTGGCAATCGCCAAGAGGTGCAGCACGGCGTTGGTAGAGCCGCCGAGCGCGTTGGCAAGCGCGATCGCATTCTCGAAGGCGCCCTTGGTGAGAATGTCGTGCGGGCGCAGGCCCATCTTCAGCATGTTGATTACGGCCTTGCCGGCGCGGCGAGCATCATCTTCTCGGCGCCGATCGACGGCAGGCGGGGACGCCGAGCCCGGCAACGACAGACCGAGTGCCTCGCCGATCGAACTCATCGTGTTGGCGGTGAACATGCCACCGCAGGCGCCCTCGCCGGGGCAGGCGTTCTTCTCGATCGCGAACAGTTCTTGCTCGGTGATCGTGCCGGCCGCGCAGGCACCGATCGCCTCGAACACCGACGTGATGTCGAGTGCCTTGCCGTTGAGGTAACCGGGGTGCGTCGAGCCGTTGTAGACGAATACTCCCGGTAGGTCGAGCCGGGCGATCGCCATCATCATGCCGGGCATCGACTTGTCGCAGCCGCCGGTGGCAACCAAGCCGTCGAGCCGCTCGCCGTGCATCACGGCCTCGACCGAATCGGCGATGATCTCGCGGCTCACCAGCGAGGCGCGCATGCCCTCGTGTCCCATCGAGATGCCGTCGGACACCGTGATCGTGCCGAACTCCAGCGCCACCCCCCCGGCCTCGCGGACGCCCTCCTTGGCAGCAGCCGTGAGACGTCGGATCGATGCGTTGCAGGGCGTAATCTCGTTCCACGACGAGGCGATACCGATCTGCGACTTGACCCAGTCGTCCTCGGTCAGACCGACAGCTCGTAACATCGCGCGGGCGGCTGCCTTCTGGATGCCGTCGGTGACGTCACGTGAGCGGGGCTTGATGTCGACGGGGGTGTCGCTGATGTCAGTCGTCATGTTCGTGAGGGTAGTGCGCGACACCGAGATCAAGCCTGGTGCCACGACCACCACGCCTGGCGTACCGATTAGCGTGGCCGCGATGCGACCGGGCGAGGCGAGCACCTGATGGACGGCGCCATCACCATCACCGTGTTGGGTGTCATCGCCGGCGGGCTCGCCTACTCGGCCTACCGCTATCGCGAGTACCAGCGCGCCAAACTGCGGACGATCGCCGGCTCGCACGGCCTGCAGGTCGACGTCGCCACGAAGAAGCCGCCACCAGTCGATTTCAACCTGTTCGAAACCGGCAGTCGCAAGAAGGTCAATGCGCAAATGTGGCGGGCCGGCGAGCAGGACAGCGTGTTTCAATATCAGTACACGGTGAGTTCCGGTGAGAACTCGACCACGTACGAGTTCACGGCAGCCTTGATCGACGTGCCTTTCGTGGCGCCACATCTCACGATCTCGACCGAGAACTGGTGGTCGAAGATCAAGCGCGCGGTGGGCCTGCGTGACATCGAGCTGGAGTCACCCGAGTTCAACGAGCGCTACCAGGTACGGTGCTCTGACAACCGGTTTGCGATCACACTCCTCGACCCCACGATGATCGGTTGGATGCTGTCGCCGAGCAGCGGCCTCGGCTCGGTCACGTTCGAGTTTCTCGGCCCGTGGATGCTGTGCCATTGCGACCAACTCAAGGTCGACGAACTGCCGGGCATGCTCACATGGGGCCAGACGGTTCGGTCCCAGCTTCCCGCCGTGCTGACAGAGCTGTACGGGCGATGAGAAAGGCGCCATGACAAACGTATTGGCGATCGGCGCGGCGCTGATCTTGCTGGTCCCCGGCGGCTGGTGGGTGTCGCACACCCGACTGGCGGCCGCTCGCAACGACGTCGAGAGCGGATGGGCCGATGTCGCCTCCGAGCTACAGCGTCGTCACGAGCTGATCCCACAGCTGGTCGCCAGCGTGCAGGCGGCAGCCACCCACGAGCGCGATCTGTTGATCGAACTGGCGCGCCGCAACGATCTTGCAGTTGTCGCGTCACACACCCCGGACGCGGCGAACCAGCACGAGCCTCCCCTAACACAAACAGTTGCTCAAGTCGTCGCTTTGGGCGAGCGGTATCCGCAGCTGAACGCCCAACACAACTTCCTCGAGCTACAGCGCCAGTTGGCACTGACCGAGGATCGCATCGCCGCCTCCAGGCGCTACTACAACACTCGCGTCGAAGGGCTCAACCGGAGGGTTGATGCGTTTCCCTCGGGTGCCGTAGCCCGCCGTCACGGGTTCGAGAAAGCCGAGTTCTTCGGCGCCTGAGCGTCGTCGGGAGGATCCGGTGCAGACGGTGCCGCAACCACATTGCGCCACAGCATCACCAGGCCGAGCATGGCGACCACCGCTCCGCCGAAGAACCCAGCTTGCTTGCTGAAGATCTGGCCGACCGCTCCGAGGGCGACCCCACCGACGACCGTGCCGAGCTCGAAGAACATCGTGAACGAACTGAGCGCGCTGGCCCGCTCGTTGTCGCCTACGCGGTTCACCACGTTGGCCATCAGCGACGGATACAAAAAGGCCATTCCGACGCCCATCAGGGCGGCCCCAACCCACAGTGCCCAGGGCTCGGCAACCGCTGCCATCACCAGCAGAGCCGACGCCAGTGACACGAGTGAGACCGTGACCATGCGGTGCTCGCCGAAGCGCTCGGGCATCGTGGCGCCGAACAACCTCAGGCTCAAACTGACCGCGCTGTAGACCATGAACAGACCAGCCGCCCCTGCGAGACCAACCGAGCGGGCGTGTTCGGGGATGAACGCCGAGAACACCGAAAACGCGGCGATCCCGCATGCCAGCACTACCCCTGGCGACAGCGCCGCGCGATGGAAGAGCGGCGGTTTGCCTTCGGCGCTCGGGGCCGACGATCTGTCGACCCGACTAGGCACGCCCAGCACGGTGATCGCCGCCAGCGTGGCGAACCCCGAGGCAACCAGGAAGGTCAGGCCGTAGCGGTCGTCGCCCAGCACCCATTCGCCTAGCGTTGGCCCGATGCCGATCCCTCCATATACGGCCACAGAGAAGTAGCTGGCGGCCTCGGCACGCCGGTTGGGAGGCGACAGGTCGGCGATCAGGGTAGCGGCGGCGACGAACAGGGCTGCTTCGCCCAAACCCATCACGGCCCGCAGCACTAACACATGCCACAGCTCGGTCGCCAGACCCAATACGGCTCCGGCCGCTGCGGCGAGCAGCGCCCCGGACATCATCAATGCCCGTCGACCGAAGCGTTCGGTGAGACGCCCCAGGAACGGGCGAGCGGTCACTGCGGCGAGTGCGAACGTGCCGATCGCCAGGCCGATCCCGAACTCTCCGTAGCCGAGTTCTTGTTCGATGAAGCGCGGCATTGTGACGAGCACCATGCCGATGTAGAAGAAAAACACGAATGCCGTGATTGTGACCGACAAGAACGGGCCGGTGATCAACCGGTCCCTGGTCTGCTGTTCGGTGGCGGTCACGGCTGACATGGTCGTCGTTACAACGCCCGGCTCCACCATCGGGTTGCTGTCAGGCCGACGGTCGTCCGTCACAGCTGGGAGCATCGAGCGACGTCAGGGCGGTGTTGGTCAGCAGCGGGATCACCAACGCGGCCAGTCCGACCGCAGCACCCAGCATCATCAGCGCTGCGCCTCGATCCGCACCTACGCCGATCACCTTGCCGAGCGAAGACGACAGCGCCCCACCCTCGGTCATCGCCGGCGCTGCCACGCGTGCGCCGATCAATCCGGCGGCGACGGACCCGATCGGGTACAAGATCTGCCCGAGCACGTTTCGGATCCCGAACACACGGCCGTGCATGTGGCCGGGCACATGCTCGTGGAACATCGTCGATACGGCCGCGTTGGCGACCGGCATCGTGGCCAACGCCAGCACCACGCCGACCAGCAATAAGCCGAACGAGGGGCGGATGGCGGCCACGACACATGCGGTCGCCATCATCGATATGGCAAATGCAATCACCCTGATTCGACGATCCGGAACGCCGCGACTGCCCATCGCCAAACTCACCACGACCATCGTTGCCCCACCGACTGCGGGCGCCAGACCTGCTCGAGCCACCCCGCCGAGGTCGACAGCCAGAGCGAAGAAGGCAAGATTGAAGAACGCCATAACAAGGTTGATACATGCCATCACGCACAGCAACGCCAGCAGCGCCCGACCATGCCCGCGCAACCATGCAAACGCGGCCCGGTTCGAGCCGTCGTCGTCGTCGCTGCTGGTGCCCATTGCGGAGAACTTCGTAAGCGCCGTGGCTCCTGCCCCGATCGCGAAGCTCAGCAGATCGACGATGAGGATCGCCGTGATCCCCCACCAAGCGACGATCGGGGTTGCGATCGCCGGACCGAGCACAAGAGCAACCGCAGGACCGAGCTGAACCAACCCATTGGCACGCGAGATCGCCTGCTCGTCCTCGACGAGATGCGGCAAGGCGGCCTGGTATGCGGGCACCTGGAACGATGTTCCGAGACCGCCGGCGAACCCCGCCAGCATCAGATGCCATGGTTGGATGTCGCCGAACAAAGCGATCGCCAGCGCGATCGCCGGCCCGATCGCAGCCGCCATGTCAGCTCGGATCATGACGGTGCGCCGGTCGTACCTATCGGTGAACCGCAGGAACGGGCTGGTCAGCAGCACCGGCAGCGTCCCGACCGCGGTCAAAATTCCGAGCCACGCCAGCGAGCCGGTGGTGACGAACACGTAAACGGCGATCCCGATCCCCGATAGGGCCGATCCGATCGTCGAGATTGTTTGGCCTCCCCACACGGTCAGAAACTGGCGACCCAGCCTCGGCTGCGGCAAACCAACGGGAGATTCAGATTCTTGCGTGTGTGCCGCGGAGCGGTCGTCGATGACGGTCATGTCACATATTCAATCAGATTGAATATGAATATTCAAGTGATCTGAACATATACTCCAACTATGCCGGATCAGGAGTGGATTCCCGTACCAGATGTGCCCGAACAGATCGAGGAGATACTGCTCACCGACCTCGACCTGATCACCGAGCTCACTCATCCGCTCCGCAGCCGCGTGCTGCACCGCCTCCGCCAGCCGCACTCGGTCGCCGAACTGGCCGAGAGCCTGGGCGTGCCGGTCACTCGCCTCTACCACCACATCAATCGGCTCGAAGAGATCGGCATGATCTCCGTCGTCGCCACGCGCCGGGCGGGCGCCCGCACCGAGCATCGCTACCGCAACGCCGCACACGACTTTCGGCTCGACGACAAGGTGATCGCCGCAGCCGACACAGCGACGTTCGGCAGAGCTATCGGATCACTGTTCGACGTAGCCAGAACCGAGTTTCAACGAGAGGTCGAGATCGGCGCGCTCTCCCCCGAGCGGGTGCACGGGCGGGCCAGCATCGTCTTCAGCGAATTCTCGTTCGACGACGACACGCTCCCCAAGTTTCTCGATCGCCTGCACGCCCTGCTCCAGGAGTACTCGAAGATCGACGAGGCGACCACCTCCGACAACCGCTGGCGCCTGTTCGTCGCCGGCTTCCCGTTGACCGACTAGCAAGTTGGGAGTTGTGCTGGCACAACTGCCAACTCAGTCGCCTGACGGGGGTTTGGGCTCTTTGGGGAGGCCGAGCACACGTTCGCCAACGATGTTGCGCTGGATCTGGCTGGTTCCACCCCAGATCGTTTCTGACCGCGAAAAGAAGAATGACGACATCATCGGGCTGACCGGGTAGCCCGCTCGGCGCCGATCGCGCCCCGAGCCCGGCCACGAGCCACCCTCAGGGCCAGAGTCGATCAACATCGAATCGGCGCCGTTGATATCGAGCGCCAACTCCATTGCCCGCTGGTGCATTTCCGACCAGAACATCTTGTTGGTGGCACCGAGCGCGACCGTGCCCATGTCTTTCGACTTGTTGAGCGTCGAGGTCAGATTGCGCAAACCGTTGATCTTGAGAATTTGAATCTTGGTATAGAACTGCATCAGCCGCTGACGGATGTCGGCATCTTTGATTCGGCCGTTGGCGGTTGCGGCCTCGCGCATCAGTCGGAATTCTTCCTCGAAGCGGCGATAGCCAGTGGTCGCCGACTGGCCACGCTCGAACGCCAGCGTCGAGTTGGCGACCTTCCAGCCGTTGTTGACGCCACCGACCACGTTCTCCTTCGGGCAGCGAGCATTGTCGAAGAACACCTCGCAGAACTCGGCAGTGCCATCTGGCTGGGTGATGCCGCGCACCTCGACACCGTCTTGCTTCATCGGCACCAACAGGTACGTGATGCCGGCGTGCTTCTTTACGTCGGGATCGGTGCGGGTCAGCAGGAAGCAGTAGTCGGCGTGATGGCCCTGGGTGGTCCAGACCTTTTGGCCGTTGATCACCCACTCATCGCCGTCGAGCGCGGCCAAGCATTTCAGGCTGGCGAGGTCGGACCCCGAGTTCGGTTCGGAAAAACCCTGACACCAGCTCGTCTTGCCCTGCAAGATGCCCGGCAAGAACCGCTTCTTCTGTTGTTCGGTGCCCCACTGCAAGAGGGTCGGCCCGACGAGTGTGTCGCCGAAGAAGTCGCCCCGCATCGGAGCCTTGGCACGGGCGAATTCCTCGGCCAGGGCAACGCCCTGCATCGTGGTGAGGCCCTTGCCGCCGTACTCCGCAGGCCATGTGGCACAAATCCAGCCGCCCTCGAAGAGCTTCTGTGGCCATGCGGCGTTGAACTGCTTGCGTTCGACGTCGCTCATGTCGAAGCCCGCGTCGAACCAACCGTCGGGCAGGTTGTCTTCGAGCCAGGCGCGAATCTCGACCCGGAATTCTTCAGCCTCAGCGGGGTACGTCAAGTCCATGGGCCTATTCTGCCCCGCGACTTGACCCGCGGGTCAAGTCGCGGGGCAGGCCAAGACGCCAGCTTGTTCGTTCACACTCCGTTCACACCCGACGAACGCTCCGATCATGTTGTCAGGGCAGTCTCGTGCTCGTGACACAACCCGCTCCTGGAAACACGCCGCAGCGCAACACCCCGCTGGATTCTTTTACCCTCGAGCATCTCACCCCACAGGAGCGGGCCGTATACACCGTTCTGAGCGACTGCCCCGGTCGCGTGCTCAGCCGGGCGCAGATCGCCCGGCGGGCGGGCATCGCCGAGCTCGGCGACCGACGCTGTGACTCGCTGATCGTCGGCATCCGTCGCCGACTCGGCCCCGACCGCGTCCGCACCGTGCGCAGACGCGGCTGGATGCTGGTCGGCTGACGCCCGCCCAGACCACGTGGGGTCTCAGACCGGATGCCCTTCTGAATATTGAACACGTCGATCGCCGGGACCAAAGTCCATTTACCCCTTCGGCCGATCCGTACTAGTGCGCGAGATCAGCAAGCCCGATGGCGCGGCGGTCCGTGAGTTCCCAGACACACAGCCTCTGCGGCGAGGGTAGACGCATCCACAAGTCGTCGGAAGGATGACAGGAATGAAGGTATCGGCCCAGATCCGCCGGTTCACGATCGCGATCGCGATCGTGAGCGGCATCAGCTTCACCGGAGTTGACACGGCAACAGCGGAGGCCGTGGCGCCCCCCACGCTCACGCTGATCTCTGGTGGGCAGATCATCCAGGACAGCTCGGTGCTTTCAACAGGCGACACCTTGACGGCGGTCGCCGGCGGGCTACTCAACCCCGGCAGCGGATCGCGCGAGTTACGCATCGACCTCGACCCCGCCACGATTTACCAAGCCGGTGGCGTTACGGCCCCAGAGGGTTGGACCATCGAGTGGTCCACCGACGATGGCGCCAGCTGGGTCGGCACCGAACCAGGAATACCCGGTGACGTCACCAGCGTGCGCGCAACGGCAACCGTAGTTGCCGGCACGGTTGTCCAAGGCAGCCAGCGTTACAGCAAGACCCTCAACGCGTCGGCACCGGCCAGCACGTTCTCGGGCAGCACTGGTGGCGACGGCTGGGACGTGTTCTTCTACGACGACTATGTCCTCAATGTGTTCCACCACCAATCGTCGTATGTCGCGCTCGATTGCCATCTGCGCAGCACCGGTGCACGGTGTGATGGTTACAACCCGGAAGTCAACGTGAGCACGGGTGTGACCGGATCGCGATTCCCTGGGTACCAGGCAGCCAACCGCTCGGGCGGCTGGGTCGATGGCAACACCGGCTACGCCTACCTGTTCACGACCGAGACCGCGACCAATACGCCCGGTGCGCTGTGTGTCGACCTGAACGTCTCGCCACCTGAGTCGTGCGGATTCGTCGCGCTCAGCACTGCCACAAACGTCACAAGCTACGGCCAACTCTCGAACGCCGAGGGTGCCAGCGGTCGGTTGTTCGGCATCGAGTCGGCCAACCAGCAGCTTTTGTGCCTAAA
>CALFRK010000023.1 GCA_937919625.1 uncultured Ilumatobacter sp. | reverse complement strand
TCTGCCGCCGATCTATATCACCGAGAACGGCTGCGCCTACGACGACCCGGTGATCAACGGTCGTTGCGCCGACCCGCGTCGCATCGATTACCTCGACGCCCACCTGCGCGCCATGCGCGATGCGATCGACGAGGGGGTCGACATCGGCGGCTATTACCAGTGGTCGCTGTTGGACAACTTCGAATGGGCGCTCGGGTACGACAAGCGTTTCGGCATCGTCCACGTCGACTTCGACACCCTAGAACGCACGCCGCGCGACAGCGCCTTTTGGTACCGCGACGTCATCAAGGCCAACGGCCTGCCCAGCTGACCGCCAACCGGTGAGGCGCATGTCCCCGAATCGGGGTGTGGTTCGGTTGCTGCCGAGCTCAGCCGACGCCGAGCAGGTCGACGACGAAGATCAGCGTTTCGTTCGGTGCGATCACGCCACCGGCGCCCTGGGCGCCGTAGCCCATGTGCGGCGGGATGTGCAGCGTGCGGCGTCCGCCAACTTTCATGCCAGCCACGCCCTCGTCCCAGCCCTTGATGACCTGGCCGCCACCGAGCCCGAACCGGAATGGCTCCATACGATCCCACGAAGCGTCGAACTGCTGGCCGGTAGACCACGACACGCCGACGTAGTGCACGCTGACCCCCTTGCCAGAGACCGCTTCGTCTCCATCGCCGACGACATCATCGGTCATCACGAGCTCACCCGGCGGAGCAGTGTCGGGCACGGTTACCTCAGGCTTACGCATCCGTGGCACGCTATCGGAAAGGCGTCAGGGCACCTTTCCGTTCGCGTCAGCGGCTGATCGCGGCGGCGAGCGCGTCAGGGTCGGCGACGCTGACCCACAGGGCCGAGTGGTCTTTGAACCCGATGACGCGCGGCACCTTCTCGATGAACTCGATGCACAGTCCGCGCTGATGGTTTGTACCGAAGGTGATGCCGTCGTCGCTGAAGCTGAGCCGCAGACCGACCGCCGTGTACCAGCGATGGGGCCCGGTGATCTGGGTGTGGTCGATGTTGTCGATCGACGTCGCGATCTTGACCCACCCGTACGTGGCAACCAGACGACCGTCGTCGGTGATCGTGACCCCGTCATTGTCGCCGACCCGCAGGGCGAGAAACATCGCCTTCCAGCGGCTGTCGAATCGGTATGGGAAGAATCGATCGCTCATTTGGCGTGACCTTCGATGATCTTGCGGAGTTCGGGCCACGTTGCCGCGAACCCGGCATGCAGAGGGCGATGCTCGACCTCATCGGGCGAATCCCAGGCGACCGCATCGGTCTCGAAGTTGATCGAGGCACCAAACTCGCCCGGCACCTCGACGACGAACGTGGTGTACGACCAGTCGGCTGCAGGTGCGAACAGGGTGTGTCCCAACACGGTGTAACCGGCAGGGATCGCCCCGATCTCCTCTGATGATTCGCGCAACGCACCGTCAAGCGGCGATTCGCCTTTGTCGAGCGCTCCCCCGGCGCACGACCACGTACCGCCCTCGTGGGCGAATGCCGATCGCTTCTGCAGCATGACGCGCGGCCCGTCGGGGAAACGCACCACGAACACGGCGCCGGCGGCGCCATAGACGCCCCATCGCACATGCCCATCCGAGCAGGTTATGAAGCCATCACCGGTGCTCCGCATCAGTCCAGCGTACGTGCATCCCACCTGCGATGGTCGAGTCACGCTCGCCATCCGAATTCGCCGGTCGAGCTCGTCGCTCCGAACGCGAGCCATGATGTGGGCATGGATGATCGACGAGATGTGGCGTTTGTGACAGGAGCCGGCGGCGGGCTCGGCGCGCCTATCGTGCGGCGTCTGGCTGCAGACGGATTCAGTGTCGTGGCAACCGATATCGACGGCGCCGCCGCTGCTGCCCACGTCGACGGCGTCCAACATGCGACATCGCTTCAGCTCGACGTTGCCGACATTGACGCCTGCCGCCAGGCGATCGATCAGGCGGCGTCGGTGGGCCGCCTTGCCGTGCTGGTCAACAATGCTGCGATATTCCCGTCCGGCCCATTCGTCGATATCACTGTCGCTGAATACGACGCCGCCCACGCAGTGAATCAGCGGGCCTATTTTTTCACTGCCCAAGCGGCCGCACGCCACATGGCCAAGCAGCGTCATGGCTCGATTGTCAACATCGGCTCGATCACCCAGCACGGCGGTTGGCCGAACATCGTCGCCTATGCGACCGCGAAGGGAGCGGCTGCGGCGTTCACGCGGGCGTTGGCGACCGAGCTGGGCCAGTACAACGTTCGTGTCAACTGCGTCGCTCCGGGCGCCTTTCCAACACCGGCTGAAGATATGCAACCAGACGGTTACGAGGCCACGATCTTCGCCGGGCAGGCGTTGCAGCGACGCGGCCGACTCGACGAGATTGCCGCCACCGTCTCATTCCTGTGCGGCGACGATGCCGCCTTCATCACCGGCCAGACCTTGAACGTCGACGGCGGCTGGAAGATGAACTGACGTGTCGACGCCCAGCGGGCGCTAAACCCCCCACAGCTGCTTTGCTGCAGTGACGGTCGGCATTCCGACCCGACCGGTTGAAGCGGTCTCCGGACGGTATGCGCCGCCCACCAGCGCACTCAGCGTCGACCCCACGCTATGCGTAAGCGCCGACAGGTCGTACCCGCCTTCGAGTACCACCACCAGGCGCCGGGCGGCGACCAACGACTGCAGCCGTCTCGCCATGTCGGCGTAATCACCAGCAGTCAGCTTCAAACCGGCCAGCGGATCGTCGCGATGCCCGTCGAATCCGGCCGAGATGATCAACCAATCCGGCGAGAAGCGTTCGACGACCGGAATCACGACCTCGTCGAACGCGGCTCGGAAAGTGTCGCCGGCCGTGCCGGCCGGAAAGGGAAGATTGAGGTTGGCACCGCGTCCCGCTCCCCCGCCCGTCTCACGTAGCAGACCGGTGCCCGGATACAACGGCGCCTCGTGGGTCGAGACGTACAAGACGTTGGGGTCATCGTAAAAAATGTCCTGGGTGCCGTTTCCGTGGTGCACGTCCCAGTCGACGACGGCGACCCTCTCGCCAGCAGTGGCGATCTTGGCGGCGCCCACAGCGGCATTGTTGAACAAGCAGAAACCCATCGCCCGGTCGCGAACAGCGTGATGGCCGGGAGGCCGGCCACCCGCGAAGGCAACGTCACACTCGCCGGCTCGCAACGCCGCGATAGCGTCCAACACCGCCCCCGCGCTACGGCGCGCGGTCGCCCACGAGCCCTCGGTGGCGACGGTGTCCGGATCGAGCTCGCCACCCCCGGCTGCACAGAACCGCTCGACCTCCAACACATAGTCGCGATCGTGCACGAGCTCGAGGTCGTCGATCGACACTTGATCGGGAGTTCGCCACACAGTGGCGTCGTCGAGACCCGCCTCGTGGACACCCGCCAGAGCAGCATCGAGCCGGCCACGATGCTCGGGATGCCAATCGGGCGTGGCATGCTCGTCGTGATCGGCAGCGGCGAAGACCATCAACGGCGATGTCACACCACCAGCCTTGCATCCCTGCGCTGCTGCCGCACAGACGACCCGTTGTGACGTGCATACCGCTCCGCCACTACGGTCGCGACTCGTGACCGCATCTTTCCTGCATCCTTTCGCCCGTCCAACCGGCGAATTCATCTCGCTCAGCCGCGGTGACGGCGCCCTCGTCTGGGACGTCGACGGCAATCAGTACCTCGATGCGATGGCCAGCTTGTGGTACTGCGCGATCGGGCATGGTCGTCGGGAGATGGCCGATGCGATCTCAGCACAGGTCAGCACGCTCGAGACCTACTCGTGTTTCGAGCCATTCACGAACCCGATCGCCGATGCGCTCACCGACAAGCTGGTGTCGTTGACCCCGATCCCAGACGCACGCGTGTTCCTGTGCCAATCGGGCTCCGAATCAGTCGACACAGCGATGAAGCTCGCCCGCCAAGCCCACGTGCAGGCCGGCCAGCCCCAACGCACGCTGATCATCAGTCGCATGCGCGGCTACCACGGCACCAACTATGGCGGCACGTCGGCCCAGGGTCTTCCCGGCAACAAGATCGGTTGGGGCGAGCTACTGCCCGAAGTAGTGCAGGTGCCAAGCGATGACATCGAGGCACTGGCCCGATTGATGTCCGATCGCAGCGGCGAGGTTGCCGCCGTCATCACAGAGCCGGTGCAAGGTGCGGCCGGGGTGTTTCCGCCCGAAGACGGATACCTCCAGTCGCTGCGGCGCCTTTGCGATCAGCACGCGGCGTTCTTGATCTTCGACGAGGTGATCACCGGATTCGGTCGTCTCGGTGAGTGGTTCGCGGCCGACCACTACGGCGTGATTCCCGACCTCACCACGTTCGCCAAGGCCGTGACATCCGGCTATCAGCCACTCGGCGGCGTGTTGATCGGCCCGGCAGTTCGTGGGCCCCTCGAGGCCAATCCCGAGTTCAAGCTGGCCACGGGCTATACGTACTCAGGGCACGCGACGGCCTGCGCCGCGGCGCTTGCCAATCTGGCGATCATCGAGCGCGAGGGTTTGGTCGCCCGCGCCACACAGATCGGCGAGCGGCTTGGGGCGGGCCTGCAATCGATCGCCGCCGATGGCCTGGTCGACCATGCCCGCGGCGTTGGGGCGATGTGGGCGATCGGCACCCACGAGGGCCAACACGCCGATCATGTACGAGCGCGAATGCTCGAGCATGGGGTGATAACTCGTGCGATCGCCGACCACTCGGTCACATTCTGTCCACCGTTGATCACCACGGATCAACAGATCGACCAGATCATCGACGTTCTGGCTGCAGCAACCACGGAGTGAACGATGGGACGTCTCGACAATCTCAACCTAAAGGCTCAGCTCGGCTCGAAGGAGTACGAGGAGCGGCTTTACGCAGCGCAACGAAAGCTTCTGGCGCTGCGCCTTGATCTCGGAGGCCACCTGGACGACCCGGAACTCGGCCCCGGCGTGCTGGTCGTGCTGGAGGGATCCGACGCGGGCGGCAAGGGCGGCGCCATCAAACGTATCGTCGAGCCGCTCGATCCTCGCCACTACAACGTGTCGGGGTTTACCAAACCAACCTTCGACGAGAAGCGCAAGCACTTCCTGTGGCGTTTCTGGCAGGATGTTCCTGGGCTTGGAGGGTTCGCCCTATTCGATCGCAGCTGGTACGGCCGGGTGCTCGTCGAACGGATCGAGGGTTACGCCACAGAACTTCAGTGGAGGCACGCCTACGACGAGATCGTGCAGTTCGAACGGAATCTGGTGCTCGAGGGCGTGATCATCGTGAAGTTCTGGGTTCAGATCAGCCCAGACGAGCAGCTCAAGCGCTTTAAGAGCCGCGCCGGCGACCCTCTGAAACGTTGGAAGCTCACCGACGAAGACCAGCGCAATCGCGACAAGATCGACCTGTACAACGAAGCGGTCGAGGACATGTTCGCCAAGACGGATCACGAATTGGCTCCATGGCACGTCGTCTCGGGCGAGCAGAAGCGGTGGGCGCGAGTCGAGATCATCGAGACTCTGATCAAGCGCATCGAACAGGGCGTGCAGTCGTTCGAGAACCCGATCGGCGACCAAAACGGCTGGACCTAAAGTTGGGGGCCCGCTCGCGACAGCGGTGGAGGCGTTATTGAGGCGACTGAACTGGTACGAATCGCCTCAAAATCGACTCAAAGACCCTCCTCGAGAAAGCGATCTGCCAACAGCTCGAATGCGGCCCGATACGGGCCTCGCCAGTCGACCTCGGATGAGAACCAGAGCTCTGGGTATTCGCTTTTGGTGAGTTCTCGCACGCGTGGATCACCCGGCGACTGTGCCGCACCGACCTGGACAAACATCATCACGGGGTCGTCGTCTGTTGTGGCCTTCACAACTTCGGGGTAGGGCATTGAGAGACGGCGTGCGACCGACGCAGAGACGATGCCGGCAAACTCGAGCGTGGTGTCACTGTTGATCTCGACGTACAGACGGCCCAGTAAGAAGCTGTCCCGCTCGAGCCATGTGAGCCGACGTGTCGCCATCAGGACAAATTATCCCAGACCCTGCATCCCCGACAGCGTCGGAAGGCATCTCGTCTGACGATTGTCGAAGTGACATCGGCGGGGCTCGTGATCACGTCCACGCTGTGGCTCGGGCGACCCGCCCGGTAAGGCGACCAAGCCACCGCCCCGTTGGCGGATGGGGCGGTGGCTCGCGGGCCAGTTCGCATTGCGGACGGCCCCGGTCCCCAGGCGCTGGCGGAAGCACGCGGGAACTGTCGCGCACCCAGTATAGGCACTCACGAGATGGCGCAAAGAGATACCGCCTACTGGCCCCGAACAGACGCTTCGCTAACTCGCCAACTCGCTAGTGGACGAACTCGACCGGCCCGTTCGAATCGTCGAGGGCCGGCGTGCCGAGGTCGACACCGAGATCGACGAGTGCCGCTCCGAGGTCGAACTTGAAGCCGACACGCGGGAGTTCCTTCTTGATCGGTTCCGAACTTGATGGCGTGCCAGTCGGCGCTTCCCACGTGAAGCGCTGAGTCGGGCGAGATTCATCCTTCATGGAAGTGTTATCGACACGTTCTTTGCACTTCTTGAAGGTTTCCATACGGTCCAGGTACCCGAGCTTCACGGCCCGGCACTGCTCAGATCATACGTACCAGCGCCGTTGCGACAGCGGCCGCAACGGCGACGACAACGAACGGCGCGCGGCGCCACACCAAGATCCCGGCCGCCGCCATGCCGACCGCGCGCGCATCGAGCTCGAGCGACCTACCCGAGGCGACAGTGAGCTGCACGATGACGGCCATAACGACCGCCGCCGGAATCAGCGTTGCGAGTCGCCCAAGCGCCGGCTGCCTGCTGAGCACCCTGCCTCCAACGAACATACCCAGCAACCGCTGCACCCATACGCCAGCCGCCAACACAGCCACGATCGCCCAGCTCACAATGTCTCCTCAGGCATCGTGGCGAGGGCGACGACGGCGCCCACCAGACTGGCGATGATCGGCACACCGGCGGGCGTGATCGGGATCAGAAGTAGGCACAGGCCACCACCAACCGCAGCTGCCAACGCTCCCGAGCGGCGCCGCAGCAAGTTACCGATGATCGCCAGCAGCGCCGCCGGAAACACCGCATCCAATCCGAACCGTTGTGCATCGCCGATCACGTTGCCGAGAAACACGCCGACCGCGATTCCGCTCAGCCACCCGAGGTGCATCGCCGCCGTTGCCCTCCAAAAGACCCGCACTACATCGCGTGGCTGGCGCTGCTGGATTGCCCACGTCACGTTCGGGTCGAACGACTGAAGACCGGCGGCGGCGCGGTGCCAGGTGCCGACCCGAAGTCGCGCCCCGAGGCTGACGGCCAGCAAGCCGAATCGCGAGGCCACGACCCATCCGGCGATCACAGCCGCCAGCTGCGTACCGCCGGCGTCGCGGACCGCCAGATATGCCAGCTCGGTCGTCGCCGAGTTGATAGCAACGGCGGCGACGATCGTGAGCGACTCGGATCCGACCCGATCGAGCACGAGTACGTTGACCGTGACCCCGAGCGAGAAGAACGTCAGGCACAGCGCACCGAGGTCACCCCATCGGGGACCGCTGGCGGCGTGATCGCCGGTCGACGTTGTAGCGTCCATCGCCGACGAGTCTGCCATCACCGGCACCCCAGAGGCGGGCTCGGCACGACCGTCAATGGCACCCGTCCGACAACCGGAGTGTTTACTGTTACCCGTGAACGACGGATTCAGCAGCGCCAGTCCGGCCAAACGCAGAGCGATCGTCACCGGCGGTGCCAGCGGGATCGGCAAGGCGACAGCGATCGCCATGGCCGAGCTCGGCACCGAGGTGGTCGTCACCGATATCGACCAGGCGGGAGGTGCAATTGTCGCAGAGCAGATTGGCGGCTCGTTCGCGATGCTCGACGTCGGTGATCCAGTCGCATGGGACCGCGTGATCGCCGCCACCGGACCGTTCGACATCGCGTTTCTCAACGCTGGCATCGCGACCAGACATGGTATGCCTCCGTTGGACAGACACCCCCTCGTCGACCTCCCGATCGATGCGTACCGGCGGATCATGTCGATCAATCTCGATGGTGTCGTCTATGGCGCCCGCGCCGTGCTGCCAGGCATGATCCAGCGTGGATCAGGTGACATCATCGCCACGGCCTCGGTGGCGGGCCTCATCGCGTACGGAATCGATCCAATCTACGGGCTCACCAAACATGGGGTAATCGGCTTCGTCCGATCGCTTGCCGCCGCGTTCGCTGCCAATCCGGATGGTCCCGATATCTGCATCAGCGCGATCTGTCCGGGGTTCACCGACACAAACATCATCGGCGAGGCAGTCAGAGACCAAATCAACGCCATCGGCATCGACCTCATGTCGCCAGGCCATGTGGCGGGTGTCGTCATGCGGACGCTCGAGGAACGGCCCCATGGCGGACAATGGGTGATATGGCCCGGCGTCGAACCACACACCTACGAGTGGCATCCCGTCCTCCCACCACCCGCCTGAGCGGCTCAGCGTGTTCGGCTTGGCACCTGGGAACCCAGCGGACGGAGTGTGCCTGACACACTCCGTTCGCACGGGTTGGTGCC
>CALFRK010000022.1 GCA_937919625.1 uncultured Ilumatobacter sp. | reverse complement strand
TCGCCAGTGGCACATTGGGGCTCGGCGAGGCGTACATGGACGGTTGGTGGGACTGTGAAGCGATCGATCAGATGGTCGATCGCGCCCATCGATCCAAAATCGCCCAAAGGTTGACTTCGCCAACGGCCGCACTCCGCGTTGCGGAGGCGAAGCTGCTCAACCTCCAGCGCGGCAAGCGTGCCTTCGAGGTCGGAGAGCGGCATTACGACATCGGCAACGATCTCTACGCCAGCATGCTCGACAGCCAGATGATCTACAGCTGCGGCTACTGGCGCAACGCGGACGACCTCGAAGCGGCCCAGCTGGCCAAACTCGAGCTGGTACGCAACAAGCTGGCGCTCGAACCGGGCATGCGCGTGCTCGATATCGGTTGTGGGTGGGGTGGCGCCGCCAGGTACCTCGCCGAACAGGCCGGCTGTGAGGTCGTCGGGCTCACCGTCTCGGTCGAGCAGGCCAAGCTGGCTCGCGAGCGGTGCGACGGTCTGACAGTCGAGATCCGAGTCCAGGACTATCGCGAGATCGACGAGAAGTTCGACCGGGTGTACTCGATCGGGATGTTCGAACACGTTGGCGTAAAGAACTACCGTACCTACATGCAGGCCGTGGGCCGCTGTCTCAGCGACCCCGACGGCCTCACGTTGCTGCACACGATCGGCGGCAACAGATCGAGCAGCCGCACCGATCCATGGATGGACCGTTACATCTTCCCCAACTCGGTGTTGCCGTCCGCCGGCCAGATCGCCAAGGCGGCTGAGGGCGAACTCACGATCGAGGATTGGCACAACTTCGGCCCCGACTACGACCGCACCCTGATGGCCTGGCACGCCAACGTGACCGCTCAGTGGAACGATCTTCCGGCCACCTACGACTCCAGATTTCGCCGGATGTGGGAGTTCTACCTGCTCGTCTCGGCCGGAGGCTTCCGAGCTCGCTACCTGCAGCTCTGGCAAGCCGTCTTCAGCCGCGATGGTCTTCCCGGCGTGTACGCCCCACCAGGAATCCGCTGAGTCAAGAGCTCGAGCGACGAAATACGGGGCGTCATCAGTGCGGCGACTTGCTCTCTCCAGCGGCTGAGTTATCGAGCGATCTCGCCCATATCTACCCTTATCGGGCGCTTGATAGTTGCTGTCGGGTTTCAGCGTCAGATGAGCAAGGTGCAGGTATTCGACAGACCACGTACAACGCACCTGTGGACAGCTGGCAGTGCCAATCCGCCGTTCGTGACCCAATGCCGCCACGATATGTGGCGCCCGTCGTCGGTTCCAGACTCGGCTTCGAAAGACAAGGATCCGTGGCGGGCTCGTATGTGGCAGTTCCCTCCGCCGCCGCGGGCGACGCCGCGATGTTCCGCTCAATCGCCGTTGTCGAGGCGACGGGATGGTCAGTCGGTTCGGCGTGGGGGTTGGGGCCAGAATGAACTGGTTCGCTCTAGATACGCGGCGTAGTCGGGTCGAGTGCGCCGCAGCCGCTTCTCGAGCGTTGGGGTGCCCGTGACCCGGGTGACCAACCGCGTGTACATGATGGGTCCGATCACGCCTACCGCCGCCCACGGCACCTCGAGGGCTGCGATGAAGAGCCCCCATGCCATCATCACTTCGCCGAAGTAGTTGGGGTGGGCGGTGTAGCGCCAGAGACCGGTGTCGAGCACGGCGCCTGCGTTGGCTGGGTCGGCCTTGAACCGACCCAGCTGGAAGTCCCCGACCGTCTCGAACACGAAGCCGGTCGCCCAGACGGCTGCCCCGAGGTATGTGGGCGGGCCGAGCGAACCGGGCCGGTCGGCAGTCAACGAGATCAGCAGCGGCACGGCGAGCAGATACATCGTGACCCCCTGAAGGCCGAATACCTGTCGCAAGGCGAAGCGATGGAACGGCCAGCCCTCGGCCACCCAACCGCGGAGCTTGGTGTAGCGCGGATCCTCACCCTCACCCCGCTTGCGCCATCCGAGATAGGCGGTTAGCCGAACCGACCAGAGGCACAGCAGTCCGAAGATCAACGCCTTGCGCTCTCCAGGTGCCGAGCCCATCGCCACGCCTGCGACTCCGACGACGGACACTTCGATGAGGGTGAAGACCGCATCGATGATCGAGACGTCGCGGCGCACGATCGACAGCAGCCAGAGACCGATCACCCAGAGTGCGGCGACCAGCGCTCCGACGATGAGCCCAGCAGCGAGGTCGGTCCAGTTCATGGTTGTTGCCCTTGCCCAGCGGCGGACGCCATCAGGTTTCTGAACGCGGCCGTTCCATCGGGGAAGCTCTGCCAGCCGTCGAGACCGAGGATCTGCTCGGCAGCCAGCGAGAACCGATCGTCGCTCACCGCCCCGCCGCTCGGGAAGACGACTCCGGCCGTCTCCCCGGTGATGACGGAGCGAAAGCGGTTGGCGGCAGCGACGATCGTCGCTCCGGTCACGGACACGTCCGGACCGAGCAGCCACATCGCGGCGGGCACCACGAGCTCCGGCGACACGGCTTGGGCCTGATCCTCGGTCACGAATCCCTCGGTCATCTGGGTGATCGCGAACGGCGCCAGCAGGTTGACCTTCACACCGTCGCGGTCGAGCTCGAGCACCAATGACTTTGCGAACGCCGCCATCGCCCCTTTCGCCGCGGCGTAGGAACTCACGCCGAACTCGCCGTAAGTCCCCGCTGCTGACGTGATGAACAAGAAGCGGCCCGATCGTTCCCGCACCTCCGCGAGTGCGGCGCGGGCCAGAGCCACCGGAGCCATGAAGTCGATTTCGATCACCTGCCGGAACCGCTCGGGATCGGTCTTGCCGAACGTCGCCCGGTCGACGATCGCGGCGTTTGCGACGACGAGATCGAGGCGTCCGAAGTTGTCGACCGCGGCAGCCACCAACGCTTCGGCGGCACCAGGCGCCTCCACCGAACTGCGCTCCGCAACCGCGACGCCACCCGATCGCTCGATCTCTGCGACCACATCCCCGGCGGGGTCCGCACCATCTCGCGACCGGTTGTTGACCACGACAGAAGCACCGCGATCCGAGAGGGCTTTGGCGATCTCGCGCCCGATGCCCTTCCCAGCTCCGGTCACGATGGCCACCTGCCCGCTCAGATCGCTCATGGCTTCGGGGCAGCGCGGATAGGGAACGGCTGGCGCGACCTGCGGTCTCTTCTTCGCCTCGCTGCGCTCGTCGAAACTGGCACCGTAACCATTGGTCGCCTCACCTATCGGCTCGGCTCGGTAGGTGCCGCCGTGGCCCAGCGATCCCGGAGCTCGTTCTTGGCAATCTTCCCGAGCGGGTTTCGGGGCAGAGCATCGACGATCTCAAGTCGTTCCGGCAGCTTGTAGCTAGCGATGCCGATGCCCCGGAGATGGTGGACGATTGCCTCCAGGCTCGGCTCGCTGTCGCCGGCGGGAGCGACGAAGATACCGACGCGTTCGCCAAGCGTCGGGTCGTCGTAGCCGATCGCGGCGCAGTCTGCGACCGACTCGTGACCGGCGATCAGGCCTTCGAGTTCTGCCGCCGAGATGTTCATTCCGCCCCTGATGATGATGTCCTTGGCGCGGTCGACGAATCGAAGGAGCCATGGTTCGGAGGAGGTGTCAGCCCATTCGAAGATGTCCCCGGTGCGGAAGAAGCCGGCGTCGTCGAACTCGGCACCTGAGGACTCGAGATAGCCGCCAAATACGGTCGGACCTTTGAATCGGAGTTCCCCCGGCCGACCAGGCTCGTCGATCTCCTCTTCGCTGTCCAGGTCGATGAGGCGGATCTCGATGCCCTCGACGGTCGGTCGCGGGAACAAGCGGGCTCGCTCGGTGGGGTCGGGAACGGACGCCGCAGTGGAGAGCAGGGCTGCTCCCTCATTGGATCCGAAGACATTGACGATCTCCACCCCGAGGGCGTTCCAGCCCTTTACCATCCACGGATCGAGTGGCGCCGCGCCGGAGGTGATCTTGCGGAGGTGGGAGAGATCCACTCCGTCGAGGACGGACTCGTTGGCCAACAGCATGTTGAGCAGTGCAGGCGGGGCGACGGTGTAGGTGATCTCCTCCGATGCAAGCTGACCGAGGAACACCGGCAAATCGAGCGGCTGGTGGAGGAACAGTGCGCAACCGACGACGGCCCAGGGCACGAGCATGCCTCCGATGCCGGCCATGTTGACGATCGGGAATGGGCAAAGAATTCGGTCGTCCTGGTTGAGGTCGAGCTCATCCACCTGGAAGTAGCCCGACGCCAACCACATGGACGGAGTTCTCGGCACCCCCTTGGGGGTGCCCGTCGTTCCCGACGTCCAGCAGATGGTGAGGATCTCGTCTGGCCCCGTCGGCGAGCCGACGAGGGTCGATGCCGAGGTGTCGATCGCCAATCTGGTCGCCCTCTCTGTTGTCTCGGAACCGAACGTAGCGACACGAACGGGCCGGTCGAGACCACCGACCACGCTCGAGACGGTATCGAGCTGATCCGGCCGGTCGGGGCGGGCGCCGGTGACGATGATCTCTGCCGACGCAGCGCGAAGCCCGTACTCGAGTTCATGGCGCCGATGCTGGATCGGAAACGGCACCGCGATCGCACCGATCCGCCCACAAGCCAGGATCGAGAGCACGAGTTCGACCACGTTCGGAAGCTGCACCGCGACAGCCACGTTCGGCTCGGCACCCAGGCTGCTCAAGGCGGCCGCGAGATTGTCGATCGCCTGGTCGACCTCGCGCCATGTCAGTCGTTTCGGCGCTCCACCGAAGATGGCGTCTCGGTTGGGTGGATCTGCCAGCGCCAGCTTCTTGGGCTGTTGTTCGGCAGCCCGACGAATTGCTTCGTCAATGGTGAGTACTCGCAAGAGAAGGCTCCTTGTCGGTAGGTGAGGATCGCCAGGCTGGGTCAGGGAGTGTTGAGTCCGTCACTGTTGCATGATTCCCTGGTGGAGCTCGGGGAGAATTTGCTCTTCGAAGTTGGTGCCCATCATCTGGTCGACACACACGATGCCGGACAGCACTGCAGCGTCTACTCCGCAACCCCAAAGCTTCTCGCCGTACTGGTCGCCGGCAAACCACAGTTCGGAAACGTGGCGGCTCTTGTGCGGGACGCGGTCGGCGCCGACGGGCCGGTTGGTGCCTAGCGCCTCTGGTGATGGTGTCCAGATGATGAACTCGACGTCGTCGTCCCAAGTAGGGAAGTTGGCCCGGGCCCACGCCTCGCAACGCTCGATGACCAGTCCGACGCGCTCTCGGCTGCGCATTTCGTCCTCGGTGAGGGCGGTCGAGAACAGATACTCTTGCTTTCCTTCTGGGGCCCGTTTGGCGGTGCCGTCTCCCCAGGCGGTGAACTCGCACATGATCATGTCGACCTTGCCGATGAAGCCTTCTTCCTCGGTGGTGATTGCGGGCATGTAGATGAACGAGCCCGGTTCGATTCCCAGGTCGCCGATGATCGATCGTTTCGTGCCGGCCCAGCCGGTCAGCAGTCCGAGACCGCGATGTTGGTTCTCGACGAAGTCGACCCAGTCGGCGGGGAAGGCGCCCCGAGGTAGCACCCGGAATGCGATCTTGGGTGGAAGTGTGCAGATCACATGCTTGGCCATCAGGGTGTGTTCGTCGCCGTTGGCCTTGTAGCGAACGCCTCGCGCGACGCCGTCCTCGATGATCACCTCGCTGACGGGGGTGTCGCGCCATACCTCTCCGCCGTGGTCGGTGAGATCATCCTCGAGTGCCAACGGGATGGCGATCGTTCCTGGGGTGTCGACGGTGGCCACCGAGCCCGAGATCAAGTTCATCCCGAGTTGGCGGGCGACTGACATGTAGCCGAGAAAGTCTGGGGCGGCGGTCATCCTCGGCTCAGCTTCACCGGTCTGAGATGCCGCAAGGACCTTGATGTAGTCGTAGGCCTCCGGGTGAAGATCCTGAGCCTCGAGCCAATCTTGCAGCGACGTGTGCGAGAGACCGGTCAGGTCGTCGGCAGACAAGCTGGCCATGTCGCCGAGATACCGCCTGGTGCTGGCGAAGCCCTCGGGCGTCATCCATTGGTAGGCGACGCCCTTCTCGACCTGATGGGACACGGTCGGCCTGACTGTTCCATCGGCGTCTCGGCCCTGCCATTCGATGAAGCCGAGGCCTTTGTTGAGTGGCATCTCGACGTGTTTCCCGAAGTGCGCAAGGAGCAGGTCGCACCGATTGTTGTTGCCCCAGAAGAGGCCATGCCCGCCGGCTTCGAATGTGCGCCCGTCGAGCAGCTCCTCTTCGAAGATGGTCTCGATGTCGGGTGTGCACTTGCTCAAGTAGCAGTGCGCGATTCCGAGCGAGCTTTTGAACTCGGCGGGCCCCATCTCGACGCCGTCGGCGTAGACCTTGTCTCCGTGTCCCACATAGGAGAGGCACCGGCCGCCGATGAACGGGGCCCGCTCGAGCACCACCACTCGCTGGTCACAATCACGTGCCAGCATGGCGCCGGCAGTCATGCCGGCGACACCGGCCCCGATCACGATCACATCCACATCGGTCTTGGTCATCGGATATGTGTCCTTATCGGTCTTGGTCATGGGGCATGTGTCCTTTCGTCGCGGTCATCGCTGGAGCTTGACCAGGGTGTCAAGAAGTTGTTGCGGGTGGCCATGGCGTCGAGTCCTCTGCGGGTGATGGGCCCGTGGCCGCGGCCGACCGGGTAGCCGATTGGCACGAGAGCGACGGTGGCCCATTGGTCGGGGATATCGAGGAGCTTCTTCACCTCGGCCTCGCGCACGCAGTGCAGGGTGGTGAGCGTGCAGCCGAGGCCCTCGGCGACACAAGCGAGCATCGCGTTCTGGACTGCGGGGTAGACGGACCCGCCACCGACCATGCTGATGCGGTCGAGCTTGACATCCGTGATCGCCATGGCGGCCGGATTGGCGCAGAACAACAAGATGGCCGGCGCTTCGTGGAGGTGATCCGCAAGGTAATCGCCCGCCCTGGCCACGCGGCGCCACGGTTCGACGACCTCGTCGGTCTCACCTTCGAGGTGTGCGAGGAAGCCAGCGACGTAGCGCTGCCACTCAGGGCGGTAGATCTCTTGGATGCCGGCTTTGGTGTCGGGGTCGGTGACGACGATCACTTTCCAGGGCTGTTGATTGCCACCGGTCGGGGCCCAGCAGGCTGCTTGCAGGACACGTTCGAGGACGTCGGTGGGGATCGGGTCGGGTCGCAGCTTTCGCACTGCTCGAACGGTGCTCATTGCGTCATACAGGTCGATCGACATGGTCATCTCTTTCGTTGAGGTGGCGCCGGCGACGGCTATCGGAGGAGTTGACTGATCTCGGCGACGGTCTCGATCTCGAGATGGGGGTCGGCCCCGCACGGAGTGAGGTTGAGTGTGGAGGCGCCCGCTTCCACAAATGGGTACAGGTACTCCGCGATCTGTTCGGCGGTTCCGGTGGGCGTGTATTTGGCGAATGCCTCGAAGTCGAGCTTGTAGAACTCGGCCATCCGTCGCGAGACCTGGGCACGCCCATCGTCGACGTCGGTTCCGACGCCGATCCAGAGTTGGAGGCCGTGGCGCCAATCGGGGGCACGGTCAGCGCCGATCGACTCGACGATCTCGATCCCCTCGGCGAAGCGGCGAGGGGAACACCAGGCCGCGAGCCATCCGTCGCCGTATCTTCCGGCGCGCTCCAGCGCCGCTTTCGAGCGCCCACCCACGATAAGCGGTACGGCGGGTTTCGGCGTGGGGAGGATGCGGCCCTCGTCGAAGTCGTAAAACTCTCCGTCGCCGGCCACGGTCTCGCCGTCGAGGAGGTCACGGATCAGTGCAAGCGCTGCGTTGGTGCGGCGCCCGCGGGTGCCTGGGTCGACGCCACAGACCTCGAACTCGTGGCGGTCCTCTCCACCTACGCCGATGCCGACGGTGAGCCGCCCCGGGGCCAGCTCGGCGAGCGTTGCGATCTGGCGGGCGGCGACCATGGGGTGGCGGAGCGCCAGGAGGTAGACGCCGAGGTAGAGATCGAGCCGAGGTTCGAGACCACTCAGTGCAGCGAGGCGGACGAGCCCATCGATTCCTGTCCCGTCGTGGAAGCTGACGTGGTCGGCGGTGAAGACGTGATCGATTCCGGCGTCCGCGACCGCTGCCAGGCGTCGACGCTGCTCGGTCGGTGACAGCGAGGGGAGATCCCAGGGAGTGGAGATCCCGACCTGCAGATCTGTGGAGCGATCCATCGTTGCTACCGGCTCTCGAAGATGGGGGTGCGCTTCTCGGCGATCGCGGCGAGCGGCTCGGCGTGGTCGTTGCTGTTGCTGTTGCTGTTGCTGTTGCTGGCGATGGTCTCGAGCGCTGTGGCTACGTCGAAGGCCGTATTGGCGGCGTCCTTGCGGAGCTCGTTGACCGCCAACTTCGTGTACTGCACCGCCATCGGCGCGTTCGCCGCGATGCATCGGGCGAAGCCGATCGCCTGGTCCGAGCACCCGTCGTGGGGGGTGACGAAGTTGACCAGCCCGATGCGGTGGGCTTCGGCAGCTTCGATGGGATCGCCCGTGAGCAGGTACTGCTTGGCGAGCGCCGGCCCGACAGCGAGGGGCCAGACGAAGGTGCCGCCGTCACCGGCGACGACGCCTACCATGACGTGGGGGTCGCCGACCATGACGTGGGGGTCGCCGACCATGACGTGGG
>CALFRK010000021.1 GCA_937919625.1 uncultured Ilumatobacter sp. | reverse complement strand
AGGCAGCACGGTGCAGTGCGACGACCGTCTTGCCGGTGCCGGGGCCGCCCTGCACGACGAGCACACCAGCTTGTGGTGAGCGAATGATCTCGTCCTGCTCGCCCTGAATCGTGGCGACGATGTCGCCCAACGTGCCGGTGCGGCCTCGCTCCAGCGAGGCGATCAGCGTGCTGTAGCCGCGCAAGCCCGTGACGACACCCGCTGAGACTGCGAGCCCCTCGTCGTGGCCGACGCCAAGGTGCCCCTCACCGAACAACTCGTCCTCGATCCCCAGCAGATTGCGGCTCTCGACAGCGAAGTGACGGCGCCGGGCGAGGCCCATCGGCTGGCGGCCCGTGGCGCGATAGAACGGCTCAGCGACGGGGGCACGCCAGTCGACCACGATCGGTTCGGCATCGGCGTCGGCGATCGCCAGGCGACCGATGTGGAACCCCTCGAGCTCGCCGCCTGGCACCGGCGCACCGTCGTCGTCGACGGCGTGGCGGTCGATCCGGCCGAACACCAGAGCAGCTTTGCCGAGATCGAGGTCGGTCAGGCGCTTGACCAGGGCTTCGTCGAAGGCATTGCGTTCGAATCGGGCCTGAAAGGTACCGCCCAGATCGGGCTCGGTGATGTCACGAAGACGCCACGCAGACTTACGACTCTGCTCGAGGCAGTCGTAGGCGTGGTCGATGTAGGCCTGTTCGTCGGCGAGATCCGGGTGGTGCTGCGTCATCGATTCCGAGAGAATTTCCGAGGGAACTGAGGTGCCGGTGGACACGCTGGACCACCGAATTGAGGGACCAGATACCCTATCGGCGCCGGTAGCGTCCTCCCCCAGCATGAGTTCGACCATCAAGCCTGCGCCCAATGTTCCGTTTCTCGATGCGGCGGCGGGCCACCCGGCACGTCACACGCCGGTCTGGTTCATGCGCCAAGCGGGTCGCAGCCTGCCCGAGTACCGGGCGATCCGCGGCGAGGGATCGATCCTCGAGGCCATCAAACAGCCCGAATTGTCGGCTGAGATCACGATCCAACCTGTTCATCGCTACGGCGTCGATGCGGCGGTGCTGTACAGCGACATCGTGGTGCCACCGCACGCCGTCGGCTTTGGTATCGACGTCAAGCCTGGCACCGGTCCCGTCGCCGAAACACCGATCCGGAGTGCTGCCGATCTAGATCGATTGCGCCCGCTCGAACCCGACGATGTCAGCTATGTCGCCGACACGGTCGACCTGCTGGTCGCGGAACTGCCGCACGACGTGCCGCTGCTGGCGTTTGCCGGCGCGCCGTTCACCGTCGGCAGCTATCTGATCGAGGGGGCTCCGAGTCGCACTTACGAGAACACAAAGGCACTGATGCACACCGACGAGGTGCTCTGGCACCGGGTGATGGAGCGGCTGGCCGACCAGGCGATCACGTTCATCGACGTGCAGCTACAGCACGGTGCCAGGGCGTTCCAGCTGTTCGACTCGTGGGCCGGATCGCTGTCGGTCGCCGACTACGACCGGTTCGTGTTCCCACACTCTCAGCGGGTGTTCGGCGAGCTGGCCGACCGCCATCCCGGCATCGGCGGCATCCATTTTGGGATCGGTTGCGACCATCTGCTCGAGCGCATGTACGCCGCCGGCCCGCAGGTGATCGGCCTCGACTGGCGCACACCGATCCAGGCCGCCAGGCGACGGCTCGGCGCCGACACGGTCGTGCAAGGCAACCTCGACCCGGCGCTGGTTCTGGCAGGCGCCGAACCGGCGTTGAAGGGAACACGCGCTGTGCTGGCCGATAATGCCGGCCACCCAGGGCACATCTTCAACCTCGGCCACGGGGTGCAACCCGACACCGATCCTGGTGTGTTGGGCGAGATCGTCAGTCTCGTCCACGAGCTGACCGAGCGATGACCGAGCTGCCCGCCTCGACTCCGGACGGCACGGGCCGTACCGCAGTCATACTGATGGCGTACGGCACGCCTCGGTCGCCCGACGAGATCCTCCCCTACTACACCGATATCCGGCGAGGGCGGCCGCCCACCGACGAACAGCTTGCCGATCTGACCCGACGGTATGAGGCGATCGGTGGGGCATCGCCACTGGCCCGGTTGACCGAAGCTCAGCGTCAGGCGATGCAAGGCGCACTCGACGAGCTCGCTCCCGGCACCTACGAGGTGGTGCTGGGGCTCAAACATGCCGACCCCAAGATCGAGGTCGCCGTCGGCAAGGTTGCGGCGAGGGGCTTTGGGCGCGTCGTCGGCGCTGTGCTGGCACCGCACTACTCGGCGTATTCGGTCGGACAATATCTCGGCCGCCTCGGCGAGGCCGCCGAGGCGAACGGCCTGGTGGTCGCCGGTGTCGAGTCGTGGGCGGTCGAGCCCGCCTTTGTCGATTTCCTCGTCAACGATCTCGGGAACCGCCTGGCCTCGATGCACGGCCATACACGCGTGCTGTTCACCGCCCACTCTTTACCGGAACGGATCCTGACGACCGGCGATCCGTATCCCGACGAGTTGCGTTCCACCGCCGAGGCGGTGGCTTCCCGGCTGAATCTCACCGAAGACATCGATTGGCAAATCGCTTGGCAGAGCGCCGGACGTACACCCGAGCCCTGGCTCGGACCCGACATTCTGGAAGTGATCGACTCGCTGGGCGAAGACCCGACCGTCGATGGAGTTGTCGTGTCAGCGGTCGGGTTCGTGGCCGACCATCTCGAGGTGCTGTACGACCTCGACATCGAGGCCCGCCACCGCGCCGAACAACACGGGCTCAACTTCGATCGTACGGCCTGCGTCAACGACGACCCGGCCGTCATGGCGGCGCTCGCCGCCCGCGTCCACGCCGTGGCCAGCAAGTGACGGCCCGACGGGTTCTGGTCGTCGGCGGTGGTATCGCTGGCCTGGCGGCGGCTGTCGACCTGGTCGACGAAGCGGCCTTCGAGGTCGAGTTGTGGGAGGCCGACGATCGGCTCGGTGGCAAGATCGCGACATCGCCGTTTGCCGGGCTCGAACACGTCGACGAAGCGGCCGATGCCTATCTCGTACGGGTGCCGCATGCGGTCGCCTTTGCCGAACGGGTTGGGCTACGAGCCGACGAACTCACGGCGCCGAGCGACGCCAGCGCGATGGTCTGGCACGACCGCTTGCACGACATCCCAGGCGGCATCCTGCTCGGGGTCCCGGCCGCCATCCGCCCATTCGTCACGACATCGCTCTTGAGCTGGAGGGGCAAGCTGCGGGCGGCTGCCGAGCCGTTCCTACCGCGCACCGACCCCGACGACTCGCTCGGACGGTTAGTTCGCGCCCGATTCGGCGACGAGGTGCACGACCGCCTGGTCGACGCATTGGTCGGCAGCATCTATGCCACCGACACCGATCGGTCCAGCTTGGCTGCGGTCCCCCAACTGGCCGACCTGGCCAGCAAACACCGCAGCCTGCTCTTGGGCGGTATCGGCGTGAGGCGCCGAGCACCGGCGCCGTCGGCAAGCTCGCCGATCTTCGGCGCCCCCCGGCACGGGATGGCACGACTGATCGACGCCGCCGCCACATACGTCACCGCCCACGGCGGCACGATCAACACCGGTCGCGCCGTCACCATGATCGAACCCGACGGCACCGGGTGGCGCGTCGACGGCCAACCATTCGACGCCGTCGTGTTGGCTTCGCCAGCCCGGGCCACCGCACCCCTGCTCGCCGCTGCTTTCCCCGATGCCAGCGCCCGGCTCGGCTCGTTCGAGCATGCCGACGTGACCATGGTCCGGCTCACGGTGTCGGCCGATGCTTGGCCCGAGCACCTTCGCGGACGCAGCGGGTACCTGGTACCCAAACCCGATCAGCGATACGTCACGGCCGCCTCGTTCGCCTCCCAAAAGTGGGGTCATTGGGCACCGGTCAACGGGTCCCAAATACTGCGCGTTTCGCTAGGCCGCGACGGTCTCCCGGTCGACCACCTCGATGACGATGCGGCACTCGCCGCCACCGTCGACGAAACCGGTCGGCACCTCGGATTCGACCTGCAACCCGGTGAAACATCGATCACACGCTGGACCGACGCGTTTCCGCAATATCGCCCCCACCACCACCGGTTGGTTGCCGATCTCGAGGTCGCCCTGCCGCGGTCGATCGGTCTTGCAGGGGCGAGCTATCACGGGATCGGTATCCCAGCCTGCATCAATAGCGCCCTGCGCGCCGTCATTCGGATCAAGGAATCGATCCCCGCCGCCGATCAATTCCTGACATGATGAAACTGATGGCACGGCGTGGGCACCCACAGATGAACCCTCGAACGGTTCGCACGGTGGCCTCATTCGTCGCGCTCGCCAGCCTCGGGCTGTCCGCCTGCGGCGGCTCGGGTGAGCCAGCGGCTGAGGCGGCCACGACCACGGCACCTGCTCCGGCGACAACCACCACGGCCGCACCTACGACCACCAGCACAACCACCACCGTCGCCCCAACCACCTCGACGGTCCCCCCGACCACGAGCACCAGCACCAGCACCAGCACCAGCACCAGCACCACGTCGACCACCACCGCGGTGGTCCAGAAGACCGAGCCAATCGCTCCCCCGTCCGACGCCTACGCCAAGGAGCCGGTGATCGAGATGGGATCGA
>CALFRK010000020.1 GCA_937919625.1 uncultured Ilumatobacter sp. | reverse complement strand
TGACTCAGCTTCTGTCACCCTCCAATCGCCGACTGCCGCGACTCGAGACGATCACTCAGATCGCCGAGGTTCATCAGGTGTCGCTCGACTGGCTGATGGGGCTCTCGAATGCGGGGCCGATGCAGGCCGAAGTGATGTCGGAGGTCACGACGATCGCCCACACCACGCTCGCCGAGAACGAGGAGCGACTGCTCGCCTGGTTCAACGACGCGATCGGGTACAAGGTGCGCTACGTACCGAGCACATTGCCCGACCTACTCAAGACCAGCGCCGTGATCGACTATGAGCAGCGAACTCATGCCACCTCAACCCCCGAGCAGAAGATCGAGGTCGCCGCAGCACGCTTGGCGTGGACGCGAGACCCCAGCACCAGCATGGAGGTGTGCGCCCCGGCCCAGTCGTTGGAAGGGTTTGCCCGTGGCGAGGGCGTGTGGGCGCAGCTCCCGGTGGCCGACCGTCTGGCCCAACTCGACCAGATGATCGAGCTCACCGGCGAGCTGTACCCGTCGCTACGTTGGTTCCTGTTCGATGGGCTTCAGCGCTATGCGGCTCCGGTCACGGTGTTCGGTCCGATCCGAGCCGTGCTGTACCTCGGCCAGATGTACCTCGTGCTCAGTTCGGCCGAGCACGTCCGCGAGCTCACCATCCACTTCGACGATCACATCCGGGCGGCCACCGTGCAGCCGCCTGACATCCCTGCCTTCATCACGAACCTGCGGGACGAACTCGCCGGGCGCCGCCGATAACCGGCCCGCCGCACTGACCGTCACGGCGTCCCGGGGATAAGATCGCCCCCACCTGCGGATGTAGTTCAATGGTAGAACATCAGCTTCCCAAGCTGAATACGGGGGTTCGATTCCCCTCATCCGCTCTCGTGTAAACGTGCAGATCAGGAGCTATTTCCTGACAGAGCTCGACAGGTAGAGCTAGTTACATCAGCCTTTCCATCGCGCACCTGATCATCGTGCTGCGCCACCAACTGGCCGTGCTGCCCCGCCAGATCACCCGCCACCCGTGCTGGCGGGGGATCGCTTACTCAGAACTGCTCGCGGCGGAAGATCAGCGTGGCAGCCGCTGTGAGCGCGACCACCAAGACAGCGGTGCCGAATACGGAGCTGACCGGATCGAGAGGCTGCTCGAATACGAGATACTCGGTCAGGGCCTTGAACCCCGGACCTTCCAATTCTCCCGTTATCAGCCCGCCGAAAGTGAAGTCCTTGATGACCCTTCCCGGCGCCTGCCAGGTAACGAGCCACAACACGAGCCCGATCGCGGCGACCGGGCCTCGCCGGCGGAAGACTGTACTCAACATCACGGACAGCACGATGAAGAACGCGAGGATCAGGGTCTCGATGCCGATCACGGCAACGAAACGGACGAACTCGGGGCGCACAAATGGTAGACCCTGTGCCGGGTCCACCTTGGGCAGCCACACGTACGCCGCCACGCCCTGGAGCAATATCGCAAACACGAAAAGTCCGATCAAGTCGCCGAGGATCTTGGCCATCACGAAGGCGCTGCGTGAGACGGGCTTCGAGAGCACCCACGGAGCCGTGTCGTTGTGCCGCTCTTCGATGATCGCGTTCTGGGAGAGAGCGATCGCAGCCAGGGGCAGAAAGATCCACCACAGATGGATCAGCGTGTCGAAGCCGCGCCAGTCGCGCATCGGATTGGTGTCGTCGCCCAGCGTGTTCCATACAAGCAGGCCCTGGACGAACGCCGACCAGAGCACGAAGTGAACCAGCCCGCGCCGCCCGAGCCATCGTGACAGCTCACCACGTAGCAGACCGGTTAGGCCGGGCAGCAGCCGCGACGGTCTCGCCCCGGCGCGATCGCGATTCTCAGCCGCCATGGCTCGCCTCCACGACTTCGAGATAGGCGTCCTCGAGCGTTCGTTCGGCGCGGTGAAACTCCATCACGTCACAGCTTTCGTCGCTCAGCAATAGCGGCAGCATCAGCTCGGCCGCGGTGCCGTCGTCGGTCACGTCGACGGTCCAAAGCTCCTGGTCGCCGCGCACCCGGGTTGTGAGCGAGCTCACCCATGGCTGAGCCTCGAGGTGCTCGCGTGCCGCCGCCACCTGACCCGCGATCCGCACCGTCCAGCCTCCGGTCGGGGCTTCGAGCAGGTCCTCGATCGGGCCCAGGGCCGCAACGCGCCCGTTCGCAAGAATCGCTACGATGTCGCTCACCCGCTGAACGTCTTCGAGGATGTGAGTGGAGTAGAACACCGTGGTGTGCCCGCGGAGCCCGTCGAGCAGACCGAGGACCTGCTGGCGACCGTGGGGGTCGAGCGACGCAGCAGGCTCATCGAGGATCAGTAAAGCGGGCTCGGCGATGAGAGCCTGCGCCAGACCTAGGCGCTGAGCCTCGCCTCCAGAGAGGGCTCCCGCTCGCCGGTTCGCCTTGTCCGCCAGCCCGACTGCGTCGAGTTTCTCGTCGATCAGCTCACGCAACTCCGAGGCGGGGCGTCGGCCGGGGTAGAGATGAGCGACGTAGGACAGGACCTCGCGACAGTTTCGGTATGGATGAAATCGTGTGTGCTGGGGCAGGTAGCCGACCTGAGCGCGGGCGCCGACACCGTCGCGGTGTACGTCGCGGCCGAACACGAGCGCACGGCCACCCGATGGCCGCAGTAGTCCCATGACTATCTTCATGGTCGTCGACTTACCGGCCCCGTTCGGGCCGAGGAACCCGCAGATCGATCCTTGGGGCACGGTGAGGTCGATGCTGTGGAGAACCTCGTTGCGTCCGAACGACTTGTTCAGGTCGTGTATCTCCAGGGCCGGTGCCGCCATCACAACTCCCTTCTGGAGAACAACAACACGGCGCCGGCGAGAGTGACCCAGATCCAGACGACGGTGACCAGGATCGGGGCGAGAACCGGTGCCGGGTTGTCGCTGATGATGTCGACGATCGACGTCAGCACCCATCCCGGCGTCAGCTCAGCTACCGCAGTGGGCGCCAGCTGGCCGACCAGCAGCAGCCCGACCGGCGCCGCGATACCGAGACCGAGTACAGCCGTCTGGGCGCGGACAACACAGCCGAGCAGGATCATCACCGCCACGACGAGCAGCATCAGCGTGCCGATCAGGGCGAGCAGGCCCAGATAGCGCGACATGCTGGGCAGGTTCATGTACTCGTCGCGGCTCGACGAGTTGGCGATCACATCCATTACCTGGGCTGCCGTGAAGTCGGTGTCACCGTTGTCGGCCGCCCGCTTGAGGACGACCCTGGCGATCGCCCCAGGGATGCCGACCATCCCGATCAGTACGGCCGGGATCGCACCGGCGAACTTGGAGAGCACGAAGGCTGGCCGCCCGATCGGTTTGGCGATCAGCCAGGCTGCGGTGCCTTCCTCGATCTCCGATGAGACGGCCCCCTGGGTCGTGGCGACGGTGGAGAGAACGAGCACTGCGACCCACAATGAGAAGAAGATGTAGAGCAGCGGGGCAAGCTTGGCGTTTTCCTCCGCAGCCCAAACCACGCGAGCAAAGACGAGCACGGCGACTCCGCTGGCGGCGAAAACGAGCACTCGCCAAGGGAACCAGCGGAGGAACTCGGCCAGCGTCAGGCCACCGATGCCGCGAAGGCGCGATTGGCTCTGGACGCGGCTCAGCGATGCCGGCATCGAGTCTCGGTGGGAAAGCGCGTCACTCGACAACGGCCGGCCCCTGTTCATCGGCTGCCTGATCATCGGCTGCCTGAGCGGTGGCTTCGGTCAACTCGAGGTAGATCTCCTCGAGGCTGCGTCGTGCCGGCCGAAAGTCGACCACCTGTACGTCGCGGTGCCCGACGACGCTTCGCAACAACAGGTGCTCGGCTGCTGTTCGATCGGTCACGGTTATGTTCCACGTGGTCTCCGCCGTCGGCTCCACGCTGTCGACCCAGGGAGCCTCGGCGAGCGCGGCGAGGAACCCATCGCTTGATCCGTTTAGGGTCAAGGAGTACTGGCCCGTCTCGCCCATGAGGAAGGTGTCGATCGGCCCCGAGGCGACGATCCGGCCCCTGTCGAGCACTGCGATCGTGTCGCTCAGCCTCTCGACATCTTCGAGAATGTGGGTCGAGAAGAAGATCGTTGCCTGCTCTCTGAGGCGGTCGAGCAACTCGAGGATCTCGTGGCGGCCCTCGGGATCGAGGCCGGCCGAAGGCTCATCGAGGATCAGTACCTCAGGGCGCCCCACCCACGCCTGGGCGACGCCGAGGCGCTGCCGCTCACCGCCGGACAGCTTAGCGACCCGGCGATTCGCCAGGGAGCTCAGCCCGGCCTGCTCGATGGTGTCGTCGACGTGACGTCTGAGGTCGCTTCTGCTTCCGTCGAGGTAGCGACGGGCCGTGAAGGCCAAGACACCACGAACGGTGAGGTGACGCCAGTAAGAGGAGTCCTGGGGCAGGTAACCGATGCTCGCCCGTACAGCGACGCTGTCGCGGACCGTGTCGAGGCCACACACAGCGGCGGAACCATCGGTGGGCCGTAGCAGACCGACCAATATCTTCATCGTTGTCGATTTCCCGGCGCCGTTCGGGCCGAGGAAACCGAACACAGAGTTGCGGGGAACCTCCAGATCGATGCCGTGGAGGACATCTGTGCGGCCGAACCGCTTCCGCAGGCCGTGGACCGCGATCGCTGGTTGCCCGTGAGCCTCGATGTGTGCGGTCACGGTGGACACTCGCCCCACTCGGCGATGTCGACGACTGTGTCGCCTTTGATCACGACATCGAAGGAAGCGCACAAGAACGTTTCGTTATCGTCGGCGTAGTAGGTGACAGTTGCCAGCACTGTGACCTTGCCGGGCGGCAACAGCGCGAGTGGGAGGTGGTCGTCTGGCGGGTCCTCCGCCAACCACTCTGGTTCCAGGCAAGCCGGCGCACCGAGGAGAGGAACAGGCCCGAGGGGGAGTGAGACAGGTCGGTCGAGCTGGCGCCGACCTTGGTCGTCGAGGTGGTTCGAGGGGGGCAGGCCGACGCACATCACACCGAGTGGCCAAACCTGTTCCCGTCCGAGCTGATTGAGTGTGGTGTCGGCGGGGAGCGTGGCAATCGCCAGCCGACCGCCGTAGGCGCCGTCGAGGTCCCCGACTTGCACCAGCGATGGCACCACGACCTCGAGGGTCCCAGCATCGGCGGTATCGGGATCGACCGGCGGTGGGTTCCGCCAGGGGTCTTCGGCCAACTCGCCGGGCCAGTCGCTGACATCACAAGGTTCTGGGCTGCTGAGCATCACCTCCGTGTCGCCGGCAATGCTGACATCCTTTTCCAGGCAGAGCGTCGGTGGCGGCAGACCATCGTCGCCTCCGATTTCGCCTCCGAGGGCGCCTGGGAACACGGCAGCAACGAGAACGTAGTCGCCGCCGGCCAGGACCTGCCGGTCGCTGAACCAGCAAATTCCCGCCGACTCCTGATTCTCTCCAGGCTCGGCGTAGAGAACCCACCTCTCATACTCGACGTCACCGTTCGGGTTGCGCCAGAACGTCTCCCATGGGTCTCGGCCGATCCCGACGCAAAGCGAGCCACTCAATCTTGCCGGCTCGACCAGGTCAGTGACCGCCCCGCCCTCGCCTAGCAGAGCGACGACGAGGCTGGAGCCTGGGACGTCGTCGATCGCCTCTGTGAAGCCGACGGTCAGCCTTCCGGGCGTACCAGCGGCGTCGCAGTTCTGTGTCACCCATTCCTGTAGACGCTCGTCCACTGGCTGGTGGCGATCCATGGGAGGGGTCCGGAAGATCCACAAGAGCTCTTGCTCGACCTCGGCACGGTCCCATCCCTCGGGTAGCTCTGACCCCGATAGCGCCACCATCCACGCCTCCTGCCGGAGGTCGGCCGACTGCCGGACCTCGTCGGGCGACCGATCGTCGTCGCCGACAATGAAATCAGACAGATTGTCGAGTGCTATGTAATCGGCGGTTCGGATGATCTCGAGCGCAAGTTCGCCAGCCTGCGTGCCGGCGAACTCGCGCTCGTCAGACTGGTTGAGATTGAGTATCTGAGGGTCGAAGTCGAACGACTCCCACCACCGCATCCAATCGGTGCGGATAGCTACGGCGAGATTCCAATCCGAGCGCAGCCCTTCGGGTGCCAGCTCGGACCCCACGGCGAGAGCCCGCTCGAACCTGGTCAGCCGGTCCGCCTCCTCGGGGTATTGAGCCCAGTCCAACCGGCCACCTAGCTCATCGAGAGCCTGCCGCAACTCCGGCCAACGAGTACAGAAGTCGCCGCACCCCGTCGCCGCCCAGCTCTCCATCGATGCGAACGCCGCATCCGAAGCGTCACCCTGGGTTTCTGCGGAACGTATGTCGCCGAACGCCCTGGCGATGAGCTCGTCGTCAACCCTTTCGATCTTGTACTTGACGGTCATCAACACGTCGCGGAACGTGCGATTGAAGCCCACAAATGCTTCCCACTCGGTCACCAAGTCGGTAGGCACCACCGGGTCGACATCGTCGACCAGCTCGAACAGTTCGGAGAAGGTCTCCGCGTCGGGATCGCGGTCTGCGGCCACCAGCTCTGCCAGTTCCGGCCACGACGTACAGAAAGCCGACAGGTCATCTCCAGCAATCGAGCCACCCGTGCTGGTCGGGTCGTCTGAGCCGCAAGCGGTGGCCAACACAGAGAACACCAGCACCCCGCACCCCAATCGCTGCACCCAGCGTCTACACATCAGCCCCAATCATCGAACTTTCTGCCCTCTAGTGGTAGAGCCCTTGGTCACTCGCCGACAGGCCTCACGCGCAAGCGGCACAGATGCCCGGCAGTCAAAGATCTCGGTCACCGCGCCAAGATCGTGCCGATCGGGAAAGCCGTCCGTTGACTGTCCAAGCCCGCCACGCACCCGCAGCAGGCGTTGTGGCGCTCACAGCCACCTTGCCGTCGCGTTGCGCCGCGAACGCTGGTTACCAGGTGGCACGAATTCGGTTGCGCCCTTCGTTCTTGGCGTCGTACAGGCGGCTGTCGGCGGCGGCGACGGCGACTTCGATCGACTGATCGGCGTGATGGATGGCGGCGCCGATCGAGACCGTGACGTGCCCGAGCGACGGTAGGTCACTGAACTCGAGCGCCTCGACGCAGGCGAGGATCCTTTGAGCCACTTTCAAGGTCAGCTCCCGATCGGCCGACATGACCAAAACCAGCATTTCCTCGCCGCCGTAGCGGATCGTGACGTCTTCTGAGCGGACACTCTTCGAGATGGCAGTGGCGACAGCCCGCAACACCTCGTCACCAGCGCCATGCCCGAACTTGTCGTTTACCAGTTCGAAGTGGTCGATGTCGATCATCAACACGCCGTACTGCTGATCGATCTTGGCCAACTCGCCCAGCGCGTGGCGGTTATAGAGCCCGGTGAGCGCATCGTGCTGGGCGTGGTCGCGCAGTTCGTCACTTTGGTTGCGAACGTGGCGTTGTTCGAGGTGCCGATTGAGCGCGGCCCGAACCGGAAGAGCCAATCGACCGAACATCTCGTTCACTTCAGTGGTCAGCGTGGTTTGTCTGTGCAGTCCGATGACGACCTGGGCGGGGGCTCCATCCCCTGGGAGCTCGAACTCCAGAGCTGGTCCGGCAGACTTTGGTTCTGTTGCGCTCCACGCCGTGCCGTGGAAGTGGTCTTCGGCCGAGAAGCGCAATATCCCTTCTTCCGCGGTTTGGGCGAAGATCTCGAGCGATTCGATCGGCAACACGTCAGGAAGCACCCGTTCGGCGATCGCCGCCAGATCGGGAAAGTCGTGTGCCAGCACGAGCGCGTCGTTGATATGGCGAAGCGCGGTCGACACCTGTAGCAACCGGGCGATGTCGAGATCGTCGCGAGCGATCAGAAAGATTCCGCACTCGAGTTCGGCCAACCGATCGAACATTGTTGCCACGAGTGGTTCGGGAATGATGCAACCGTGCTGCGGAGCGATGAGCGCAATCGGGTCGAAGGCGCGTCTGACGCTCGCCAGACCGGACGCAAGAATCTCATGGCTCGGCATGTAGTGCTCGTGAAATGGCCGCATCGCTTCGAAATAAGATTCGTCGGTGGCGACGAGTTGCGAACCATCGGTAAATCCGCCGAACAGGTCAGAGCTGAAGAGCACGCCAGAAGCCACCTCGAACGAGCACAATGCGCCGGGAAAGTGCAGGTACGGGGTCAGCACAAAACGCAGCCGCTGGTCGTCGCTGAGCGGCAACTCCCACTCGTGTTCTTCGACCCGGTAGAACGGAATTCCGGCGTCGTAGTAGCGCAGAAACGTCTCGGCCCTCCATTCGGTTACCACGCGGACGTCGTCGCCCGGCAGTGCCCGGCGCACCATGGGAAGCCCGCTGGCGATGTCGGGATCGGGGTGATGGCACACGAGCCACCTGATCGACGACAGTGGCACGACGCGAGCGGCCCGACGCAAGGTTTCCTCGATCGTCAGTACGGATCCCGGATCGATCAGCACCGAGTTATCGCCCGCCTCGATCAGGTACGAATGGCACTGGAACGTTTCGTCAGGTCGTACCGAGCCGACCCACCAAACCCGGTCGGCAACCTCGATCGGCTCCAATCCGCCATCGACCGCCAGATTGCTCGTCTCCTTGCTCATGATCAGCTCCGAATCCCGCCAGTGCTTGGACATCCAGCCGCGGTTGGCGCCCACCGCAGCGAACGGACTGTGCGCCGCGTCACGTTGGTAAAGCCGCAACTCGGGCGAACCGACCAAACAGCCGGCCCGTCATTTCAACGCTATACCGGTTATGAAGAGCAGGCGTTCGAGAACTTCTGCCGACTCGATCTACGTCCCATCGACGCGTCGGCCGCCAGGGTCGAAATGCTCTGAAGTTCGGGTAGCGCGGATGCGCCCGGCCCCGACTCATGGTCGTATGATTCGACTGTTTCCTGCCTGCCTCCCCGCCAGAGCAGGTGTTCGGTCTCGGCCTTGGATCAGGTTCATGAGTATGTCACCCCGCTCGTCGCTGCCGCCCCCACAGGGGTCGAACAGCTCGCATGGTCGGTCTGACGCGCACCGGCCAACGCCAGCGAAGGGCATCGGCCATCCGACACACAAGCGGCACCCGGCGCGCGGGGCACGGGCCGTCGCCCTCGCCGCCAGCGTGGTCGCTACCGGCGGCGTCGCCGTTGGAATGGCCTACGGCGAGGGGGCCTTCAGCAACGACAGCGAGCCCTTCGAAGAGGCAGCGGTAGCGCCGTCGGCCTCAACGGCAACGGCCGCCGCCGACATAGTCGACCCAGCCCGAGTGCCTGAACACAGCACCACCGCGAACACAACCGAGATCGTTTCGGACCGGCCGCCGGCAGCCGATGAGGGACCCCAATCGACTGACGTCGCGACCGACCAACCGGCTGGTGCTGAAGCGATAACCGACAACAGCTCCCCGATCGAAGCGAGTGCCGGCAGCTCTGTCGACGGTGTCTTCCTCGGGCCGGCCCTGTGGATCCAGTGGGGCTTTGTTCAGGTCGAGGTCACGATCAGCGATGGCCAGATCGTCGACACTGAGGCCGTGCGCAAGCCCAGAGACCGCAGGAGCAAGGAAATCAACGATCAAGCCTTGCCAATTCTGGAAGCGCAGGCGATCGCAAACCAGTCCAGCGACCTCGACATCGTCTCCGGAGCGACCTACACGAGTCGCAGCTATGCGCGCTCGCTGCAGGCAGCCCTCGACGAAGCCGCGCTCGCGGATTCGACATCGAACCCCGCGTCAGCATGAGCGAGACCTGGTGGTACCTCAGCCGTTCGTCCGGGGTCGTGGCGACGGTGTTGATCGTCGCCGCCTTGATCTGGGGCTTCTACTTTTCGGCAAGAGACACAGGCGACCGGCGCAAGCCGAATTGGTGGCTCGACCTTCACAACTATCTGGGTGGCCTGTCGTTCATCTTCACGCTGATCCACCTCATCACCGTGTATCTGGACGAACTGTCGGGCATTGGTCTCGTGCAGATCCTCGTTCCGCACACGGCGCCCGGCTGGCGCTGGGGCATGACCTGGGGCGTGATCGCCACCTATCTCATAGCGCTCGTCGTGTTCACCTCGTGGCCCAAAAGGTTGGGATCGAGAAGAACGTGGGTGGCAATCCATCTCGTGTCGATTCCCGGGACGATCTTCGCCGGTGTCCATGCCTGGATGGTCGGATCAAGTCGCGGCGACCTGTGGTTCCAGTTTTTGCTGGCAGCAATGCTGGGCCTCAGCGTCTACCCAGGAGTGGTAAGGCTGTTCTCGGTCGCTGTGCACCGAAAGGAACACCGAGCTCGATTGGCCAAGACGGCGCTCGCCAACGATCGCCAACTCGTCACCACCGGAGAACGATCGTGATCGCAATCCGTGCCGGCGCGGTACGACGAGTCGAACACCACCTCGGCACGGTGATCACTCTCCAGGTTCACGACGCACCGGACGACGCGGTTGATGACTTTTTCACCACCGTTGCCCATCTCGAAACCGTGCTCAGTCGATTCCGACCTGACTCGGAGATCTCACAACTTGCGGCGGGTCAGCTTAGTTTCGATGACGCGTCTCCAGTCGTTCGCGAAGTGATCACCGAATGCGAGCGGCTCCGTGTTGCGACCCGGGGTTGCTTCAACCATCAGCCACGGTTGCGATCAGGAGCCGAACGGGATCCACTGCTAGATGCCAATGCGTTCGCCAAAGGGTGGATCATAGAGCAGGCATGCCTGCGCCTCAAGATGGCTGGCGTCAGGTCGTTCTTCGCAAATGCGGGCGGCGATGTCGTCACGGGTGCGCCGCCGCCGGGCCGACCGGGTTGGCGGGTCGGTATACAACACCCCGACAACCAAGACGCCGTGATCGATGTGCTCACCGTTCACGATGTCGCGGTGGCGACGTCGGGAACATACGAGCGGGGCGATCACATACGTTCGGTCGAAGGCCCGAATCCGCTCACCAGTGTCACCGTCATCGGACCCGACCTCGGCCAGGCCGACGCGCTCGCAACCGCCGTGTTCGCATCGGGAGAGACGATGCCGAGCTGGTGGGAGCCCAACGGCCCGTACGCGCTCGTCGTCGTCGACCACAACAACCGGGTCCGGTCGACCGCCAATCTGGAGCGCTATCGGGCGCCGCGGTAGCGCGAGTTGTATCTGAAACAGCTCGCGGGTTCTAAGCCATCCGTCATGCCGACCACCATGTAGCCACCAGTAAACAGGGCCATTGGGCCTGCTGGGAGGCGCCGAGGAACCAACGAAGGACCCTGGTGCGTCGTTGGTTGGAGGTCGAGTCTGGAGTTGTGAGCGGCGAACCATCGATCGGCCAGCCAGGTGGTCAGCCCATCGACTGGTGGGTGATGCGGGCGGGCGACCTGCACCGGTTTATATCGCTGCTCAAATCGGAATTCGACGAGGTGATCGGCCCGGTCGCCGTCGACGGAGTGATCCGGCTCAGGCCGATCGAGTCTGCTGACGACCTCCCGACCGGCTTCACCGAGCAGCAGGAGACCGGGTCGTACCGGCTGCTCGAGACCGGTACGTCACTGCGCTTCTCATACGGGCTGGGGCCCGACTCGTTGAAGTCGATCGTGCACCCACCGCGCAGCCCAGTCTGGACGATGCGCCGCCACGATGGCACCTTGATCGTCGATCAGGCGCTGCACGGCACCACCACCCGAGCGGTGATCGGGGCGCGGGCGTGTGACCTGCGGGCGCTCGATATCTTGGAGCGAACCCAAACCGGCGGGCAACACACAGACCCGGCATTCGCCGTTCACCGCCAGGGACTGTTCCTGGTTGCGATCGATTGCAGCCATCCGGCGCCGACCTGCTTCTGCGACACGGGCGGCGATGGCCCCGTCGCCGACCACGGGTACGACATCGCCATCACCGAGCTCGATCATCCCAACGGAATCGTCTACCTGGTGCGGGTGGGCACGGATCATGGACGCTCACTGATCGAGTCACTACATCTGGCACCCGCACCGCGGACGTTCCTCGAACATCGCGATCATCAGCACCGCTCGATCTCTCGCGAGTTCATCAGGGAGCTTCCCAAAGACGCTGCAAAGGTGGTTCGTTTGGCCGATCACCCACACTGGAACGATGTCGCCGAACGTTGCCTAACGTGCGGCAACTGCACGGCCGTATGCCCAACTTGTTTCTGCACCGACATGGACGACATCGTCGGGCTCGACGGCGAGACGGCGACCCGAACCCGGGTGTGGGACACCTGTTTCAGCATGGAGTACTCGCATCTCGGCCCAGGACCGCATCGCACATCACCGGCGGCCCGTTACCGCCAGTGGCTATCGCACAAGCTGGGCACCTGGCACGACCAGTTCGGCGAGTCGGGCTGTGTCGGCTGCGGCCGCTGCATCACCTGGTGCCCGGTCGGGATCGACCTGACGGCCGAGGTCGAGTCGCTTGGGCGCCCAGTGGAGGCAAACGCATGAGCGCCGTCGCGCCCAGCGCCACTCCGACCGCCGACCCACTGCTCGTCCCAAGAGTGCACGAGGTGACCGCGGTGATCCAGGAGATCCCCGATGTCGTGACCATTCGGTGCATTCCGGTCGAGGGAGCACTGTTCGACTTCCAGCCCGCGCAGATCGGCATGGTCGGGGCATTCGGAATCGGCGAAGCGGCGATTTCGATCAGCTCACCGGCCACCGAGTCGAGCTTCCACGAATACACGATCCGGCGCGCCGGTGCAATCACGAGCGCCCTCACCCGTTTGCAGCCCGGCGACCAGTTCTGGGTCCGCGGCCCCTTCGGGACACCATGGGATCTCGATCTCGATGGACGTGACATCCTGATCGCCGCCGGCGGGATCGGCCTGGCCCCGTTGCGTTCAGCGGTGTACGCCCTGCTCAAGTATCGAGAGCGGTACGCCAGCACAACGCTGGTCATCGGCGCCCGCAGCTCGGAGCACTTGTTGTACGCCAACGAGTACGAGACCTGGCGCGAGCACGGGCTCGCGGTGTTCGACACGATCGACCACCCCGAGCCGGGTTGGTCGGGTCGGGTGGGGTTCGTTTCGGAGGTCGTCCGAGAACTCGGCGTCTCCGGGCCCTCGACGAGCGCCCTCGTGTGCGGGCCCGACATCATGACGTTCCTGACGGCCGACGTACTGGTCGCCGGCGGTGTGCCCCCCGAACAGGTCCAGGTCACGCTCGAGCGCAACATGCAGTGTGGCAACGGGCTGTGCGGCCACTGCCAGCTCGGCCCGCTGATCGTGTGCCGCGACGGCCCCGTAGTTCGCTACCCCGCCGTCGCTGCATCGCTGCGGGTCAAGGAGCTGTGAGCAGACCTCATGCAACACACCAGCGCAACCCCCATCGCGTGGCCGGAAAGCATCGAGCACGGTCAGTCGCCTTCGCTGGCGGTCTGGAAGTTCGCCTCGTGTGACGGCTGCCAGTTGAGCCTGCTCGACTGCGAGGACGAGCTGATGGCTGTCGCCGGCAGGGTCGCCATCTCGTACTTCCCCGAAGCCACCACGGCGATGGTCGACGGACCGTACGACGTGTCGCTCGTGGAAGGTTCGATCACCACCGAGCACGACGCCGCGCGGATCCTGGATATCCGCCGTCAATCCCGGCTGCTCGTCACGATCGGCGCATGCGCAACGGCGGGCGGCATCCAAGCCCTGCGCAACGGACGCGACGTCGACGGGTTCACGTCGATCGTCTACGCCCACCCCGAATACATCACAACGCTCGCCACCTCAACGCCGATTGCCGATCACGTACGCGTCGACCTCGAACTGCGCGGTTGCCCGATCGACCGGGGCCAACTGCTTCAAACACTCGCCGCCTTGTTGAACCGGCATGCTCTTCGGTTGCCGACCACCAGCGTGTGCATCGAGTGCAAGGCTCGTCAGACGAGTTGCGTGATGGTGGCGCACGGCACGCCGTGCCTCGGTCCGGTCACGCAGGCCGGTTGCGGTGCGCTGTGCCCGTCGTTCCATCGTGGCTGTTACGGCTGCTTCGGACCGATGGAGAGTCCCAACGTCCCGGCATTGCGAACCCAGCTCGGGTTGCTCGGACTCGCCGGGGTCGACATCGATCGGCTGCTGAACACGTTCAACACCACCGCTTTTGCCGAGCTCGAGCAAACCCAGATCGACGAGAGGGCACCGTCATGACCCACAAGACCCTCAACCTCCACGTCCCGACCCTGACCCGGGTCGAGGGAGAGGGGGCGATGCATGTCACCGTCGAAGACGGTGAGGTGACCGACGTCAAGCTCGAGATCTATGAGCCGCCGCGCATGTTCGAGGCGTTTCTGCGAGGCCGCGGCTACGCGGAGCCGGTCGACATCACCGCCCGGATCTGTGGGATCTGTCCCGTCGCCTATCAGATGAGCGCCGCCCACGCGATCGAGTCGATCGCCGGCGTCCACCCCGGCGGGGCGATTCGTGAACTGCGACGCCTGCTGTACTGCGGGGAGTGGATCGAGAGCCATGTCCTCCACATGGCGTTCCTGCACGCACCCGACTTCGTTGGCGTCGACTCGGGGATCGAGATCGCCCAACTCCACCCCGAGCTGATGACCGAGGTGTTGCACCTCAAGAAGACCGGCAACCGGATCATGGAAGTGGTCGGCGGCCGCCCGATCCACCCGGTCAACGTTCGGCTCGGCGGCTTCTACCGAGCCCCCACGCGGGCCGAACTGGAAACGCTCAGCCCCGATCTCGAACGGGCCCACGCCGGTGCCTTGGCGCTGTTGAAGTGGGTCGCCACGTTCGACTACCCGTCGATCCCCAACCGGCTCGCCGACAACACGGAGTACGTGTCGCTACGCCACGAGAGCGAGTACCCGTTCAACGAGGGCCGAATGGTATCGAACCTCGGCCTCGACCTGGATGTCGCCACATTCGGTGAGCAGATCCGTGAGTACCACGTCGCCCACTCGACAGCGCTGCATGCCACGCTCGGCGGCGACAACGGGACTGGCCGCCGCTATCAAACCGGCCCGTTGGCGCGCTGGATGAACAGCGCCGACCTGGTGCCTTCCTCCGTGCGGGCGGTCGCCGACGAACTCGGCGTGGCAGAGGTCGAAACCAACCCGTTCCGCAGCATCCTGATTCGTGGGCTCGAAGTGCTGTGGGCGATCGAAGAGGCGCAGCGGATCATCGCCACCTATCGCCCGCCCGCCAGACCGGCACTCGAGGTGCCGGCCGTAGCCGGCATCGGCCACGGCTGTACCGAAGCGCCGCGCGGAACCCTCTACCACCGCTACGAGATCGACGCCTCCGGCACGATTACCGACGCCGTGATCATCCCCCCGACGTCGCAGAACCAGGACGCGATCGAGACTGACCTGCGCGATTTTGTCGCCTCCCATCTCGACCTCGACGACCACACGCTCGGCCACCGTTGCGAGCAGGTAATCCGCAACTACGACCCCTGTATCTCGTGCGCCACGCACTTCCTCCGGTTCTCGATCGACCGCAGAGATTGACCGGCATCGGATGGTCACAGCGTCCCGCCTCGTCGTGATCGGCGTCGGCAACCGAGATCGCGGCGACGACGCTGTCGGCCCGATCGTGTGCGACCGGCTCAGCGAGCTGAATCTGCCTGGCGTCGAGACGATCGTGTTCGAGGGATCGGTGCTGGATCTCCCGATCCACTGGTCGGCGTCCGACCGCGTCGTCATTGTCGACGCTGCCGAGCCGGCAGGCGAACCCGGCCGAATCAGCACGGTCGACGCCCTGTCGACGCGGCTCGTGGCGCCCGGCCCGCTCTCGACGCACACGATCGACGTAAGCGCAGCGGTCGAACTGGCGCGGGCGCTCGATCGCCTCCCGACCGAGCTCTCGATCATCGGCATCGAGGGTGCCGAGTTCGAGTTCGGAGCAGCGCTCACACCGGCCGTCCAGGGGGCCGCCAACCAAGTCACCACAATCGTCGGTCAGCGTCGATCGAGAGATGCCGAACGAATCATCGAGCTGTGACGGCGGCCGGTCGCCCGAGATCAGCCGGCGTGCAGATCGGCAAGCTGTCTGTTCGTGACTCGCTGCAGCCAGCCGAGCTGACGTTGATCGAGGCGCTCGCAGATCCAGTCCCAATGGATCGCAACGACGTCGCCGAGTTCGACGGGGAAGGGCGAATCGACAGCGTCGACGACCGATTCGCCGAACAGCAGCCGGCTGCCCGACCACACCAGCGGTAAACGTCGCACCAGCACGCGCCCCTCGCTGGCGTCAGCCGAGTCGTCGACATGGCCGATCACGGTCGCCCAGCTGATCCGGCAACGGTCGATGATCCGCAGCGGCTCGTCGACCACACCGTCTCGCAGCAGCCCGGCCCATGGCATCGCATTCATCACGTGATACGAGTGGTTGGCGACACCATCGGGGATGCGGTTCTCGATTTGTTGCCACGAGGCGCCGGCACGACGCCGGAACCTGTCGTCGATCGAGTTGCCGAAGTCGTGCAGCGGCACGTGATCGAGGAGCTCGTTGCCGATCCAGTACGCCTCGACAACATCGGCGTCGAGCGGGTCGTGACGACGGTTGGCACCGGCCAACAGCTGAAGATAGGGGTAGGCCCCTTCGAACCCTGCAGCGATGTCACGCAGACCCGGATCCTCATGACCCCTGGTGTAGTGCGCCAGTTCGCCACCGTCGCCCGGTCCGCAATATCCGAGTCGATTCGGGGGGAAAGCGAATCGGGCAAAGCGAACCGGGCCGGAGGTCGCGACCAGCGTGTCGCTCACGCCCGAGCTCGTTGCCGGCCGGGGTTGCGCAGGGCGTTGGCTGCCACCACCACGGCGCCCAGTGCGATCAACACATACCCATACGAATCGATGGTCAGTGGAACACCCCGGAAACCCGTGTTCAGCAGCCCCGTGATGACAGCACCGAGCACCAGCACGGCGGTGACGTCGACGGCGGGCGCCATCGAGAGCGCCGCGTACCAGGTGGCGACGAACGCTGCCAAGGCCGCACCGGTGAACAGCAGCCACGCCCACTGGTTGGGCGCAAAGCCGCCGAGTTCGCCGAGATCGCCTTTGATCACCAGCCACCCGACCAGCAGCACACTGCCGCCGACCATGCGGCTCACCGCCGCGATCTGATAGGGCACCGCCACCAGCATCCGCTTGACGATCAGCACCTCGCTCGCCCAGCACAGGGTCGCCCCGACCACCAGCAACTCGGCACTGCCGAACGTCGCCGCCCCGAGACCGCCAGTCAGCATCAGATGGCCGAACACCAGCAATCCGATCGCTCCGACTTGGAGGCCGCTGATCCGTTCACGGAGGAACACGGTGGCTCCGATCGCGACCCACACGACCAGCGTCTTGTGGATGAACGCAGAGCTCGTCGAGTTGGCACGGGCGAGCCCTTCGAAGAACAGCACGAACGGCACGGCGCCACCGAGCAGGGCGATGATGGCCAACGTCGGCCATGCCGACCGCGGCACGGTCGCCAATCGAGGACCCGACGACACGTTGACCATGGCGGCGAGGGCGATCAGGAGCACCGCTCCGGCGACCAGGTTCTTGGCCGTGGTGTACACGGTCGGGTCGTCGAACCGCCGGACGGCGAGGCCGTTGAAAAACACGGCGAATCCGCTCATCAAGGCGGCGCCGACGGCGATCCTGATGCCCTTGCGACGTTGCCCATCCGAATTCATCTGATGATCTCCTTGCCCGATTCGAGCTCGAGCGCCATACCGATCGACACCATCACGCGGTCGCCCGGCGCTACGGCGACGCTGCCAGCGACGAGCACAGCCAGCGACACCTCGCCGGTGTGATGGTCGTCGTATCGGACGATCGCTCGACCGATATCGATGACCTCGACGATGGTTCCATATTCACCGAGACACACGGCGAACCTCCTGCCTCCAGTCAGGCAGGAGCCACGCCGCACCACCAGTGTCGAACGTCCCAAACGTCCCGATCAATCGGCCGTGGTCGGGTGCCGCTTTTCGGAGTCGAAACCACGCCGGTCCGTGCGACGAGTCCGCTCTCGCACGATCAGCTGCGCCAACACGATTCCGGCGAACACGATCGCACCCGTCGAAATCAGGCCAGAGAGCGGTAACCAATCAAGTTTGTAAAAGCCACGAATCGGGTCGATCGCCAAGGTCACCACGAACATGGCAACCAGCGACGCCAAGAGGATCACGTCGAGCCGATCGACAGGCGTCACGAGTGCGTGCAACACCCACAACGCGAACAACACGAGCGCGATCGTGGACGCCGAACGCGACTCGTCCAAGGTGGCGCCGACCACAGAAGACCGTGCCACCCAGTACGCCGCCAACGTCACCACGGCAGCAGCAAGGCCGGCCGGGAGCGCAAACCGCAACACCCGCTGCAGATAGCCGGGGCGGCACGGGGCATCCGCAGCCCGAAAGCTCAAGAAGAAGGCGGGCAACCCGATCGTGAGTTCGGAGACGAGGCTCATCTGCCGAGGCAGGAACGGAAAGATCGACCCGGACAGACCGATCGTCAACGCAAACAGGGCGGCATAGACCGTCTTGGTGACGAACAGGGCCGAGACCCGTTCCATGTTGGCGATCACACGACGACCCTCGGCAACCACGTTCGGCATCCGGTCGAACCGCCCGTCGAGCAGCACGAGCTGCGAGATCGCCTTGGTCGCCGGCGTGGCCGTATTCATGGCGATGCCGATGTCTGCCAACTTGAGGGCGGGTATGTCGTTGACGCCGTCACCCGTCATCGCCACCGTGTGGCCGGCCCGTTGCAGGGCCCCGACGATCGCCCGCTTCTGTTCGGGCAACACCCTGCCGAATACGGTGTTGTGATCTATCAATTCGGCCAGCGCCGCCTGATGCTCGGTGTCGATCTGGCGCATATCGACCGAACGATCGGCGTGTTCGAGCCCAATCCGCGCCGCCACCGCCGACACCGTCGACGGGTTGTCGCCGGAGATCACCTTGATCGTCACGTTCTGGCGGCGGAAGTACGCCATCGTGGCGGCAGCGTCGGGTCGAATTTGCTCGGACAGGGCAATCACGGCTCGTGGGATCAGCCGTCGTGGCAACTCTGATTCGGTCAGCGCTTCCGCTGTCGAGGCGATCAGCACGACGCGATTGGCATCGTTGATCGACTGTTCAATGTCGTTTGTGATAGCGGCCGCGGCAACTTCGTCGACGAGCTCGAGCAGGATCTCTGGTGCCCCGAGCACCCAGGTTTGGTCAGGCCGATCTGCCTCGGCCGACCCCTTCGGCAACTCGAATGTGGCACCACTCCACTTGCGCGCCGACGAGAACGGCACATGGTGGCTGAAGGGCCAGTGCTCGGTCTCCCCCACGTAGTCGCCGATCACCCGCAAGGTGGTGGTCGGGTTCGGGTCGGTCTGCATCAACGACGACAACGCCTGTCTGACGACATCGGCATCGGCATCGGCATCGATCGGGTCGAACCGCTCGACCTGCATGGTGCCGGTCGTCAGGGTGCCCGTCTTGTCGACGCAGAACACATCGACCCTGGCCAGCCCTTCGACCGCATGCAGCTCTTGAACGACCACGTGTTCGCCCGCCAACCGGATCACGGCGACGGCGAGTGCCATGCTGACGAGCAGCACCAGGCCCTGCGGCACGAGGCCAACGACCCCCGCCACCGCCGAGATAAGCCCGTCGCTGGTGGAACTGCTTGCTCGCAACTGGCTCCACAAGAGCAGCGACGCAAGTGGAACCAACATCCAGCCAACGGCTCGGAGGATCTGGTCCACTCCGGAACGGAGCTCTGACGTGGCGAGTACATACTGCTTGGCCTGTGCGATCAGGCGTTGGATCCCGGCATCCGCTCCAACCCGCTCGGCGACCACCATCGCGGACCCCGACATGACGGCGCTGCCTGACATCACCTCGTCGCCCTCGAGCTTGAGCACCGCATCAGACTCACCCGTCAACGCCGACTCGTCGACCTCGAGCGACTCGCCACGAACGATCGTGCCGTCGACCGGCACCTGGTCGCCCTGCTTCAGCTGCAACAGATCGCCGAGCACAACCTGTTCGGGCGGGATCTGCGACATCACCCCGTCTCGGCGAACGCTCACCATTGGTGCAACGAGAATACGAAGTCGATCAAGCGTGTGTTTGGCCCGGATCTCCTGAACGATCCCAACCAGCGCGTTGAGCACCATCACGCCGGCGAACAAGGCGTCCGCCGGAGAACCGACCGCCAGTACGACGCCGGCCAACACCGAAATGATCAGGTTGAACCGGGTCAAAACGTTGCTGCGGATGATCCCGCCATAGGTTCGCGATGTCTGCGCCGGCTGCTGATTCACCTTGCCGTCGCGAACACGTTCGTTCACCTCGTCGGTCGAGAGACCACGTAGCTTCGGAGCATCTGACGACACGACTATCGGTCTAGTTCGTCGACCCCTCGCCAGCGGGTATCACGGCCACCGAGCAGCTGACGCGTGTCAACGTCGCTCTGACGCTGGCGGCGCCTCAGCGCTGGGTCACACTGGGCACATGAGCGAGCACCCGTTGGAGTTGTCGGCACGACTGATCGATACGGGCGTCGTCGATACCCACCCGAACCGAATCACGCAACAGCTGTCCGAACTCGGCGACGGCGTGGCGATCATCGAGTCGTTCAGCCATGTCGTCGTCGTCGACACCGGCGATGGTCTGGTCTGCTTCGACTCGAGCGGTGCCCAGTCCGGCCGTGAGGTCGTCGAGTCACTGCGGGCCTGGTCGGGCGATCCGGTCCACACCCTCGTCTACACGCACGGCCACGTCGACCACGTCGGCGGGTCGCGAGCATTTGCCGCCGATGCCGTCGACCGTGATCGCCCGGCACCACGCGTCGTCGGTCATGCGCGTGTCATTCCGCGCTTCGATCGCTACGAGCGGACCAGGGGCTACAACCTCGCCATCAATCTGCGCCAGTTTGGAGGCGCCGCCAAGATCGTCGGGCAGCTCGGCGACTTCCCGTTCCTGCCACGTGGCACGTTGCGCCCCGATCTCACCTATGAGCAGCAACTGACCGAGCGGATCGGCGAGATCGACTTCGAATACAATTACTGCAAGGGCGAAACCGACGATCACACCTGGACCTGGATCCCGCAACACAAGATGATCAGTGCCGGCGACCAGTTCATCTGGAACTTCCCGAACTGCGGCAACCCACAAAAGGTGCAGCGCTATCCAATCGAGTGGGCCGAGTCGCTGCGGGCGATGGCCGCCAAGGATGCCGAGCTGTTCGTGCCCGCCCACGGGTTGCCGATCGCAGGGCGCGACCGCATCAAACAGTGCCTTGGCATCGTCGCCAACACGCTCGACACGCTGGTCGCCCAGGTGCTCGACGCCATGAACTCGGGCGCAACGCTCGACGAAATCGTGCACAGCGTGTCGGTACCCGCCGAGACGCTGGCGTTGCCGTACCTGCGGCCGTTGTACGACGAGCCTGAGTTCGTGATCCGCAACATCTGGCGCCTGTTCGGCGGCTGGTACGACGGCAACCCAGCCCGCCTGAAGCCGCCCTCCGACAGCGCCGTCGGTACCGAGGTGGCAGCGTTGGCGGGTGGCGTCCACAAGCTGATCGACCGCGGCGTCGAGCTGTCAGGCGCCGGCGACCACCGGTTGGCGTGCCAGATCATCGAATACGCCGTCGCCGCCGAACCCGAGTCGCACGCCGTGCACGAGGCACGCTCGAACATCTACTCAGCTCGCCGTGCGACCGAGACCTCGCTGATGGCCAAGGGCATCTATCTGGCGGCAAAGGCCGACTCGCAGGTGGCTCTGACCGGCGAGGCGCCGCCCGTCAAGATGGTGCTCAACATCGGCGAAGCGGTCACCGACAACTGAAGACGATCGTGAAGCCAGCCGGACACCCCCCGTTGTTTCACCTGTTTTCGAATTCTCTGCGCCGGCCACGCCGTTGTCGCGATGGATTCGAAAACAGGTGAAACGGGGGGCCGCAGCGGTAGTCACCAGCGACGTCGGGCGCAACGAATCAGGGATCGTGATCGCCATGAAAACTCCAGGATCAACAACCCGATCCAGTGAGCACCGGGTGCTAGCCGGTCTGTTGTTCGAAGGTGGCCGTAAAGTGGCGCAGCGGTCGCGGTTCGCTCGTGATCCGATAGCCACGTAGCTGATCGGCTCGTTCGGCGACCGAGATCGCCACCTCGATCACGTAGTCGATGTGGCTCTGTGTGTACGTGCGGCGCGGAATCGCCAGGCGTACCAGTTCCATCGCCGCAGGCCGCTCGCTGCCATCGGGTTGCAGGCCGAACATCACCGAGCCGATCTCACAACCGCGGATGCCGCCAGCCTCATAGAGGGCAATCGCAAGTGCCTGGCCCGGATAGTCGAGCGGATCGATGTGCGGCAGCAGTGCTCCGGCGTCGAGGTAGACCGCGTGCCCTCCGATCGGTTGCACAACAGGCACCCCAGCCGCGGTGAGTGCGTCGCCGAGGTACGCCGTCGATCGGATCCGGTAGCGGAGGTAGTCATGCTGCACCGACTCGCGCAGACCTTGGGCGAGAGCTTCCAGGTCGCGCCCCGCCAGCCCACCGTACGTTGGAAACCCCTCAGTCAGGATCAGCAGCGTGCGACATTCGTCGGCCAAGCCGTCGTCGTTCATCGCCAGCCATCCACCGATGTTGCCGAGCGGATCCTTCTTGGCGCTCATCGTCATGCCATCGGCCAGCGAGGCCACCTCGCGCACGATGTCGCGCACGTCGCGATCACCCTGACCGGCCTCCCGCTCGCGTATGAACCATGCGTTCTCGGCGAAGCGGCAAGCATCTAGAAAGAACGGGATGCCGTACCGGTCGCACACCTCGCGAACGCCGCGCAGATTCTCGAGCGAGACCGGTTGGCCGCCCCCCGAGTTGTTGGTGATCGTCATGAACACGACCGGAACCGCCTCGCGACCGTGCTCGATAAGCAGGCTTTCGAGAGCATCGAGGTCCATATTGCCCTTGAACGGGTGCCTCGACGCCGGGTCGCGACCCTCTGCAATCACCAGATCGACCGCTCGCGCTCCCGTGTACTCGACATTGGCGCGGGTGGTGTCGAAGTGGGTGTTGTTGGGCACGATCTTGCCCTCACCCCCGATCGCCGTGAACAGGATCTTCTCCGCAGCCCGGCCCTGGTGGGTGGGAATCACATGTTCGAACGGGAATAGGTCCTGAACACTCTCGAGGAACCGAAACCACGACGGCGAACCTGCATAGCTCTCGTCGCCGCGTTGGATCGCCGCCCACTGATCGCGCGACATCGCGCCAGTACCCGAATCTGTCAGGAAGTCGATCAGCACGTCCTCGGCGCGAAGCGAGAACAGGTTGTTTCCGGCACGACCGATCGCTTCGCGGCGTTGTTCGGGCGTGGTCATCACAAGCGGTTCGACCGAATGAACTCGGAACGGCTCGATGATGGTCTTGAATGTCATGTGTCCATCATGGACCAATAGGCGATCGCCCGTTCAGATTCGGGCAGATCGATTACGACGCCGGACCGACGACAGTTCGCACGAGCTGTACGCCCGGGCGATACGCAAGGTGATGATGCGAGGGCGCGTCAAGCACGATCGCATGCCCAACACTTCCAGGCGACAGCCGCCCGACGTCGTCGCGACGCAGGGCCCTGGCACCTCCGACCGTGGCCGCCTGCACGGCTTCGTCGATCGTCATGTTCATGTCGCGCACGGCGAGCGCGATGCAGAACGGGATCGACGTCGTGTAGCTAGATCCAGGATTGCAGTTCGACGCGATCGCCACAGTGACGCCAGCATCGATCGCCCGCCGAGCGTCGGGATACGGCTGACGGGTCGAGAAGTCGGCGGCGGGCAGGAACGTCGCAACCGTGTCGCTGGCAGCGAGGGCGGCAATGTCGGCGTCGGACAGATAGGTGCAGTGATCGACCGATGCACAACCGCACTCAACTGCCAGTTGAACACCAGGCCCGTATCCGAGCTGGTTGCCGTGCAGCCGCAACCCGAGTCCCGCAGCACGACCGGCATCGAGAACGGCACGGCATTGATCGGCATCGAATGCGCCGGTCTCGCAGAAGGCGTCGATCCAGCGGGCGCTACCGGCGGTTGCCGCCAGCATCGCGCCGCAGACGAGATCGATGTAGTCATCTGACCGGCCGGCGTACTCGGTGGGCACCAGATGAGCACCGAGGAAGGTCGTCTCCGTCGTGTAATGCCCAGCGATGTCGAGCGCTCGCACCTCGTTGGCAACATCGAGTCCGTAGCCCGACTTGATCTCGAGCGTCGTCGTGCCGTGCCGTCGCGCCTCTGCGACGCGTTGCATCGTGAGGCGGTCGAGCTTGTCGGTGCTGGCGGACCGCGTTGCCTCGGTGGTCACCACGATCCCGCCGCCGTCGTAGGGCTGGCCTGCCATGCGGGCGCTGAACTCGGCTGCCCGATCACCGGCAAACACCAGATGGGTGTGGGAGTCGACAAACCCCGGCAGCACGCAGGCGCCTTCCGCGTCGATTCGCTCGTCGGCAATCGCCCCAGCTCGGCCAACCGCGACAACAAAACCGTGCTCGATCACGATCGATGCGTCAGAGATCAGCCCGAGCGGGCCCTCGCCGAGCGACGGATCGTTGGTGATCAGCGAGCCGATTCGGTCGATCACCAGGGTGCTCATGCCGAGACGTGGCCGACGATCTCGCGGATTGCCGCCGCCAGCTCAGCTGCCACGTCGACGCGGTCATGCCGGCCATTTTCGACCACGCTCACCCCATCGATCATCACGTGGGTGACATCGGCGGCGGCGGCGGAGAACACCACCGCCTCGCTGACCGCTCCCGGCTGGCTGCCGGCCGTGCGTGTCGAGTCGAGTGCGACCGTTACCAAATCGGCGCGTTGGCCGACTGCGATCGAGCCGACGTCGTGCCAACCGAGCGAGCGGTGCCCCGCCGTCATCGTTGCAGTGAGTTCAACGGTGTCGAATGTTCCCCGCTGACCGCCGACCAGGCGCTCGTCGAGTTCGATCGCCCGCGCCTCCTCGAACGGGTCGATCACGGCGTGCGAGTCGCTCCCGATCGTTAACACCGCTCCGGCGTCGGTCAGTCGGCGGGCCGGACCGACCCCGTCCCCGAGATCGCGTTCGGTCGTCGGACACAAGCAGACCGAGGCACCGGCTGCGCCTAGCAATGTGATGTCGGAATCGTTGAGATGGGTGGCGTGGACCGCTGTGAAGTTGGCTGCAAGGGCGCCGCTTCTAGCCAGCAACTCGACGGGTGTACATCCGTGGGCGGCGAGACACTGATCGTTCTCGGCCGGCTGTTCGCTGACGTGGGCGTGCAGCGGAGCGCCAGCTGCAGCGGTCCAACGGGCAACGGCAGTGATTGCTGCAGGGTCAACTGCGCGTACCGAGTGGATCGCCGCGCCAACCAGACGTCGTGGGTCGGGAGCCAGGGCGGCGACCCGCTCGGCCCACGCCTCGATCGATGCGTCGCCGAAGCGCCGCTGACGCCCGAACAAGGCGAGATAACCGTCATCGGCAAGACCGCCATGCAGGTACACAGTGTCGAGCAAGGTGATCCTGATGCCCGCGTCACTGGCCGCTTGGGTCAACGCTTCGGTCATCGCGTTCGGGTCGGCATAGGGAGCTCCGCCGGGTCGATGATGCACATAGTTGAACTCGCCGACAACCGTGTACCCGCTGAGCACCATCTCGCCGAATACTGCGCGTGCCAGCCGGTGATAACGCTCGGGGTCAAGAGCGGCGGCAACGTCGTACATCTGCTCACGCCAGGTCCAGAACGAGCCGTGGCCGGTCTGGCTTCGGTGTCGCAGGGCGCGATGAAAGGCATGGCTGTGTGCGTTGGCGGCACCGGGCATCGTGACACCGTTACGGCGCTGGGCACCGACTGCCGGATCGACGCCCGCCGCGACCGAGACGACGCGCCCGTCGGCAACATCGATCGACACGCGTTCGGCCGGCCCACCGGGAAGCAGCGCATGCTCGCACCACAGGCGTGTCGTAGCGGCCATCACCACGTAGACCTTACGAGCCGGTGCGCTCCACAAACGTACTGATCCGTTCGACGAACGCTTCGCGGTGGAACACCTCGAACTCGGCCCACTCTGAGAATGTGTGGGTATCGACGACCCGATCGACGATCAGCACACCGTCGAGATGGTCGCATTCGTGCTGCCACGTGCCGGCCGTGAGACCACGTGTGACCTCGTCGTGTTCAACACCATCACGATCGAGATAGCGCACCCGCACATTGACGTGGCGGGGCACGACGCCGCGGACCGGCACCGACAGGCAGCCCTCGTTGATGTCGACCATCTCCTCGTCGAGCGGCTCGACCACGGGATTGATGGCGATCGTCAATGGGATGTTCGGTTTGTACGGGTAGCGAGGATTGTCCCCAACCTCCATAACCACTACTCGTTTCAGCGTTCCGATCTGGTTGGCCGCCAGCCCTGCCCCGTTGGCGTCGCGCATCGTGTCGATCAGATCGTCGATCAGTTGCTGAGTGTCAGGCGCGCCGATCTCGGACACATCGATCTCGCTGGCACGTCGCCGCAGGACCGGGTCGCCGATCCGCCGGATTGTTCGGACGGTCACGTCGCGCCTTCGCCAGCAGGTCCGCCCTCTTGCATCGGCACACGAACTCCACGTTGATCGGCGACCTCGATCGCCCGGTCGTAACCGGCATCGACGTGGCGTATCACGCCCATGCCTGGATCGTTCGTGAGTACACGCTCGAGCTTCTGGTCGGCAAGATCAGTGCCGTCCGCGACACACACCTGACCGGCGTGGATCGAGCGGCCGATACCGACACCACCACCGTGGTGGATGCTGACCCAGGTGGCGCCCGAACAGGCGTTTACAAGTCCGTTCAAGAGCGGCCAATCGGCGATCGCATCCGAGCCGTCGAGCATGTCTTCGGTCTCACGGTACGGCGATGCCACCGATCCCGAATCGAGGTGGTCGCGGCCGATTACGATCGGCGCCTTCAACTCTCCCGAGCGCACCATTTCGTTGAATCGCAGCCCCAGCCGGTGCCGCTCGCCGTAACCGAGCCAGCAGATCCGCGCCGGCAGGCCCTGGAAGGCAACCCGCTCGCCCGCCAACCGGATCCAGCGCGCCAGGCCCTCGTCGTCGGGGAACTCGTCGAGCACTGCGCGGTCGGTTGCCGCAATATCGGCCGGGTCGCCAGACAGCGCGACCCATCGAAACGGACCCTTGCCCTCACAGAACAAAGGCCGGATGTAGGCGGGGAGAAACCCTGGATAGTCGAATGCCCGGTCGTAACCACCGAGCTGGGCCTCGGCGCGCAGGCTGTTGCCATAGTCGAACACTTCCGAGCCGGCGTCCAGAAACCCGACCATCGCCTCACAATGGGTGGCCATGGCGGCCCGCGAGCGACGGGTGAACTCGCCAGGATCGTTACGGCGCAGCTCGTCGGCGGCCTCGGGACTGAGATCGTTCGGCACGTAGCTGAGCGGGTCGTGGGCGCTGGTCTGATCGGTGACGATGTCGGCTGCCACGTTGTCGGCGAGCATCCGCGGCAAGATGTCGGCGGCATTGCCCAGCAACCCCACCGACAACGGCCTGCGGGCCGCTTTGGCCTCCATCACGCGCCGGATGGCGGAGTCGTAGTCGGCGGCGATCTCGTCGAGATAGCGGTGGTCGACGCGACGCTGCAGCATGTGCTGATCGACATCGATGATCAGTACGACGCCATCGTTCATGGTGACGGCGAGCGGCTGCGCGCCGCCCATGCCCCCGGCCCCGGCGGTGACGGTCAACGTGCCAGCCAGCGTGCCACCGAACTTTCGGCGGGCGATCTCGGCGAAACACTCGTAGGTGCCCTGCAGGATGCCCTGGGTACCGATATAGATCCATGAGCCGGCCGTCATCTGGCCGTACATCGTGAGACCGAGATGCTCGAGCCGACGGAACTCATCCCAGTTGGCCCAGTCGGGCACGAGGTTCGAGTTGGCGATCAGCACGCGCGGCGCCCACTCGTGAGTGCGCATTACGCCGACGGGCTTGCCCGACTGTACGAGCATCGTCTCGTCGGCACGGAGCGTGGTGAGCGTGCGCTTGATTGCATGGAACGCCTCCCACGATCGCGCCGCCCGGCCGGTCCCGCCGTACACGACCAGCTCGTCAGGATTCTCGGCGACCTCGGGGTCGAGATTGTTCTGCAGCATCCGATAGGGGGCTTCCTGCTGCCATCCGAGACAGTTCAGGGTTGTGCCTCGCGGTGCTGACACCTTGGCGATCGTCATCGGTCCTCCTGATTGTGTTCGGCCAGATTGTGTTCGACCAGATTGTGTTCGGCGGTCGTGGGGATGTGCCAGCTTGCAGTTTCTCCCTTCTTGGCGTACGTTGTCAACAGACGACACCTCATGTCATGGAGTGACAATGCCACCCATCTCCGAAACGAACGCCAATCTGGTCCCCCGTTCCGTCGGAAGGGCCTTCGACCTGCTCGAAATCGTGGCCGGCCAGGGAAAGACGAACCTCACAACAGCGGCGTCGCTCGCCGGGCTGACCCCCACCACGGCCCTGCGCCACCTGCGCGCACTCGAGTCGCGCGGCTATGTGCGGCGTGACCTCGAGGGCAGCTACTCGGCCGGTCCGACCGTGCTACGTCTCGCCGCCGCGGCCGGCGGCGACGGCCCGTTTGCAAGGCTCGTCAGCGCAGCTCAGCCAGTGCTCGACGAACTGACCGAGCGCACCGGTGAGTCGTCGTATCTGGCGGTCAGCGACGGCGATCGTGCCGTGTACCTGGCGACATGCGAAAGCACGCGCTCGATCCGCCACGTGGGTTGGGTCGGCAAGGCCGTACCGCTCGCCGGTACCGCCGTCGGCGAAGCTCTCGCCGGGCTGGCCGGGGCACGCACCAAGTCCGGTTCGGTCGAGGCCGACATCGCCGCAGTCGCACGCTGTGTTCTCGACGGCGACCGCGTCGTCGCCGCCCTGTCGATCATCGGCCCGACGCATCGTATGGATCACGCCGCAGTCGAAGCCGCTACGGCCGCCCTGCAATACGGTGTCGAACGTTTGGTCGCTCAACTCGGGCTGACGAGGGTCGCCTCGTGACGCCACCCAACCAATCACCCAGGAGGCTTGCCCGATGACCACTGCACCGATGACCACCGTACCGATAACGATCCAACTCGACGGCCCCGGCGTCACCGTCGCAGATGTCATCGCCGTCGCCCGCGGCGGTGCTCTCGTCGAGCTGACCGACGCCGCGATCGAGCGCATGAGCGCCTCGCGGGCGGTGGTCGATCAGCTCGCCGCCGGCAGCGATGCCGTCTACGGGCTGTCGACCGGCTTTGGCGCCCTGGCCAACGTGTCGATCCCACCCGAACGTCGCCAAGATCTGCAGCACGCCCTTGTGCGATCGCATGCCGCCGGGATGGGCGATCCGGTCGAGCCGGAGGTCGTGCGGGCGATGATGTTCCTGCGGGCGCGCACCCTGGCGCTCGGCTTCAGCGGCGCTCGTGCGCTCGTTGCTCAAGCGATGCTCGACGTCGTCAACGCCGGCATCGTGCCCGTCGTGCCCGAGTACGGGTCGCTCGGAGCCAGCGGCGACCTTGCCCCACTCGCCCACGCCGCCCTCACGCTGCTCGGGGAGGGCGAGGCGTTCATCGATGGTCAGCGAGGTTTCGCCGCCAACGCGCTTGCCGCCGCCGGCTTGGAACCGATCGCCCTCTCGGAGAAGGAGGGCCTGGCGGTCACCAACGGCACCGACGGGATTCTCGGCATGTTGTGCATGGCGATTCACGACGCCGCCGCCCTGCTCACCCAGGCCGACATCGCCGCAGCCATCACAGTCGAGGGCTCGCTCGCAACCGACCGCGCCTTCGCCGAGGATTTGCTGGCGTTGCGACCTCACCCCGGACAGGCAACCAGCGCCGCCAACCTGCGCACGATGCTGGCCAATTCGCCGATCATCGCCAGCCACCTCACCGACGACTCGCGTGTACAGGACGCCTACTCGATCCGCTGCACTCCACAGGTTCACGGCGCCGCCCGCGACACCCTCGATCATGTGCGACGCGTTGCCGATTGGGAACTCGCGGCGGCGATCGATAATCCGATGGTGCTGCCCGACGGCCGGGTCGAGTCCGGCGGCAATTTCCACGGTGCCCCACTCGGGTTCGCCGCAGACTTCCTGGCGATCGCGCTCAGCGAGGTCGGCGCGATCGCCGAACGCCGAATGGACCGCCTGCTCGACCGCACCCGCTCACACGGTCTTCCGCCTTTCCTAGCCAACGAGGTCGGTGTCGACAGCGGCATGATGATCGCTCAGTACACGGCGGCGGCAATGTGCGCCGAGAACCGCCGCCTCGCGGCGCCGGCCAGCGTTGACTCGCTGCCCACCTCCGGCATGCAGGAAGACCACGTCTCGATGGCATGGGGCGCCGTGCGCAAGCTGCGCCGAGTTGTCGACAACCTGCGTCGGATCCTTGCGATCGAGTTGGTGATCGGGGCGAGAGCCGTCGACCTGCGCGCTCCGCTGGTACCGGCGTCAGCTACCGGCGCCGTGATCACCGCCCTCCGAAAGGTCGTTCAAGGGCCCGGCCCCGACCGGGTGCTCTCTCCCGAACTTGCAGCAGCGGAAGTGTTCTTGCGATCCGACTCCCCGGCCGCCGCCCTCGAGGCCCTCGACGTCCACCTCTCATAGTTGGTACTTGTGCCAGGCACAAGTACCAACTCAACTACCAACTCAACTACCAACTGGTTGGTCGGTGATGAGGGGAAGGCACTCGATCAGTTCCAAGACGCCCTTTCCTTTCAGGTCGACTGGGCCCATCGAACGTCCTCGGTAACGGGACCGAATCGCGGGCCAACAAGGAGCCGAAACGACAACCGACCCGGGCGCCGCCCGATCACAGATTCTCGCCGCGACATTGACGGTGTCGCCCCACAAATCGAATTGGAATCGCAGCTTGCCGGTGATCCCGGCGACCACGGGACCGAGATGGATACCAACCCGCACCTCCCAGTGCGGCTCGATGGTGCGAGCCACGGCGACCATGTCGAGCCCGCACGCCACGGCCGCCTCCGTCGGGTTCTCGCAGCCGACCAGCATCCCGGCGGTCGCCATGAATGCGTCACCGATCGTCTTGATCTTCTCCATCCCGTGGAGCGCGGTGATCCGCTCGAACTCGACCACCTGCGCATCGAGCCCACTGACGACCTCTTCCGGTGAAGTGCGATCGCAGAACGAAGTGAATCCGACGATGTCGCAGAACAGCACAGCGACGTTGTCGTACCTGCGAGGCACAACCGTGCCGTGTGCCTTCAGTTCGGCAACGGCGCCGACCGGCACCATGGCCGACAAGAGGCGATCGGCCCGCTTGCGTTCTCGTTCTACCGCCTCGACGTAGGCCGCCTGTTCCTTGCGAAGTCTCCGCTTTTCCAACGACGCCGTGACGCGGGCGTTGAGGATGGTCGCATCGAACGGCTTGGGAAGGTAGTCCTCGGCACCGAGTTCTAGACAACGAACGATGTTGTCGAGGTCGTCTAGCGCTGAGATCATGATCACGGGCAGCTCGCGTAGCTCCATGTCCTCCCGCATCGCACCGAGCACCTCGTAGCCATTCATCTCCGGCATCATCATGTCGAGCAGCACCAGGTCAACGGGCTGGCTACGCAGCATGTCAAGCGCCTGGCGACCGTTTTCGGCCTCCAAAATTCGTTCGTGACCTTGACGACGTAATCGCCGGATCAGCGTGTACCGGTTGTCCTCACTGTCGTCGACAACGAGCAAGGTCGGACCATCCTGCGCGGCCCCGACATTCGGAGCCGCAGCGTCGGAAGCATCGTCGGCCGCAGCGTCGGATGGCACGACGGTCGTGGTCGTGGCCGCCTCGAGGCACGCCCGCATCTTGCCCAGCAGCCGTTCGAGGTCGACCGGCTTGGTGTCGAAATCGTCGCATCCTGCCACCAATGCCGACTCGCGGTCGGTCTGCATCGCGTGGGCGCTGAGCGCAATGACGGGTATCGATCGAGTGGCAACGTCGGCCTTCAGGCGTCGGGTCGTCTCCCACCCGTCGATTCCCGGAAGGCCAAGATCCATCAGGATCAGATCGGGTTGTTCGCTGCCCGCCATTTCGATTCCCGACTCGCCATCGGAGGCGACGAAAATTTCATAGCCGCGTTTCTGCAGACGCCTGCTGAGCATGAACACGTTGTCGTCATTGTCTTCGACATAGAGGACCCTAGGCACGGTGCTGCTCCCTACCGATCCGCTGCAGCAAGCTGCGCAGCTCGACGGGCAGTTCTTCGATCGCATGCGCCGGCTTCGCCAGCACCGTGGCAGCGCCGCCGCTCAGGGCCGCTCGGTCTGCGTCGGTCAGATCGGCCGCCGTCATGACGACGACGGGCACCGTTTCGCCGCCCGGACGGAACCGCAGCTCGGACAAGAACTCGAATCCGTCCATCTCTGGCATCATCAGGTCGAGCAGGATCAGGTCTGGTTGTTGCTCGGCAAATCGTTCGAGTCCCTCACGTCCGTTTCCGGCCTCCGCCACCGACCATCCAAGATCGGTGATCGACCGGCGCAGCACATCCCGTGTCGGCGGGTCGTCCTCGACCACCAAAATCCGGGCGGGTCGATCGGCTGTCGCATGTCGGGCAAGCACGGCCCTCAAGTCTTCGCGACGAAATGGTTTGCTGAGATAGTCGGAGGCTCCCAGTGCGAACCCCTTTGCGGGTTCGTCGACGACGGTGAGCATCACGACCGGCACACCACTCAGGTCCGGATCGGCCTTCAGCTGGCGCAGCAGGTCCCAACCGTCCGTGCCGGGCATCACGACATCCAACGTGATCAGGTCGGGGCGGACTGCCCGCGCACGTTCGAGTCCGTCGGTCGCCCCGCTGGCGGAGATCACGTCGAACCCTTCGGCGACCAGCACCCTTCGAACCAGGTCGCGACTCGTGGCGTCGTCGTCGATGACGAGCACGGTGGCGCCCTCCCCGACCAATCCGGCCGCCTCTGACGACCGCACCTGGCCGACCGTCGCCGAAGCCGACGAAGCGGTGCGGTACGGCAACACCATGGTGAAGGTCGACCCGACCCCGATCGTGCTCTCGACGCGAATGTCGCCACCCATCATTCGCGCCAGGCGACGACTGATCGCCAGCCCGAGGCCGGTCCCGCCAAACCGTCGAGACATCGAACTATCGGCCTGGCTGAAGTCGCGGAACAACCTGTCGATCTGGTCGTCGGAGATACCGATCCCCGAATCCTGAACCGCCACGTGCAACTCGTCGCCGTCGGCGCCTGGCACCCTTTTGGCGCTGATCCCGACCACGCCGCGCTCGGTGAACTTGCAGGCGTTGCTGATCAGGTTCAAGGCGATCTGGCGGATCCGCACCGTGTCGCCACGGATCTGTCCGAGGTCGCCACCGATATCGACCTGCAAGGCGTTCGAGTTCTGGACAGCCAGAGTCTCGGCTGTCTGCACGACGTCGCTCAGCAGCGGATCCAACTCGACGTGCTCATCGACGATCTCCATCTTGCCTGCCTCGATCTTGGACAGATCGAGGATCTCGTTGATCAGATGCAGCAGGTGGGTACCAGCTCGCTTGACGCGACCGAGCGGCTCGAGATGATCGTCGACACCGTCGTCTTCGGCGTCCTCGATCAGCATCTCGGTCAACCCAATGATGGCGTTGAGCGGCGTCCGCAGCTCATGGCTCATGTTTGCCAAGAATTCGGACTTGGCGGCTGTGGCCGCCTCGGCCTCGTCGCGCGCCTCGCTCAGCTCCAGCTCACGCCGCTTGAGCTCGGTGACGTCGGTGTAGATCGAGACCACGCCACCCTCGCTCGTGCGGCGCTCGTTGATTTGCAGCCACATGCCCGTGTTCTGGCGCAGCTCGAGTCGCTGTTCCACCATCGACCGCCTGCGGCTGAGACGCGACTCGATCCAGGTGTCCTCGTCTTCCTCCAGATCGGGGAACATCCCGCGCCGGTAGGCCTGACGCAGGAGCGACTCGAACGACGTGCCCGGACGGACGAGATCGGCCACGTCGTCGCCCGCCCCAGCGACGAAGTACTCGCGATACTTCGAGTTGCACAGCAGAATTCGATCCTCGGCGTCGAACAACACCAGGCCTTCGGACATCGACTCCATCGCGTCCTGAAGTTGCTGGCGGGTTAGTTCCAACTCCTGCTGCAGCCGCTTCGTTTCGGTGATGTCGCCCGTCGCCCCAGCGAGTCGATACGCCCGACCGTCTTTATCGCGTGCGACCATCCCGCGCTGACGCGCCCACTTCCAATCGCCGGCCCCACCGAGGTATCGATACTCCAACTCCATGAAGCTCGTGTCGCCACGAACGTGTTCTAGGATCGCGTCTGAGTAGGCATCACGATCGTCCGGATGGACCCGTGCCAGCCACTGCTGTGGCGTCGTCATCTCGACATCGCCGAGGTCCATCAACGACAGCAGGCGCGGCGAGTAGTAGATCGTGCCGGTCTCGAGGTCGAGGTCGTAGATACCTTCGTTGGCCGCCGCCGCCGACAGCGCATAACGCTCTTCGCTGATCCGCAGTTCGTCCTCGGTCTTCTTGCGCTGCGTGATGTCCTCGATGGCGCCGACGAGCCGGAGCGCTCGGCCCGATTCATCCCGGATCACCTGCCCGCGGTCCGACACCCAACGCAGTTCCCCCGCCTTGTCGCGGACCTGGTACTCGCACTCCAGCCGCGCAGTGGTACCTCGGAGAAGTGCACGTGTCGCTTCCGAGTACAGCTCGCGAGATGCGGGGTCGACCTTGTCGAACCACGACTGCGACCGGAGATCGCCGTCTTCGAACCCGAACAGCTCGTTCAACCGACCCGACACCCATACATCGTTCGTGTCGATGTTCCAGTCGTACACCCCCTCAGAAGCCGCTTCGATCACGATCGCAGCCCGTTCTGCTTTCCGCGAGGCCGCCTCGTCGCCCGCCTCGTCGCCCGGCTCGTCGCCCCCCGCATCGAATTCCATTCGACCCGTCATCGCCACCCCCTCTCACATGTGCAGTGATTGGCGACCGTATCCCACACGCATCGAGACCCACGACAGCGACGCTGACCGCCGTCGGCGATCAATCCTCTTTGGCCAATCTCCAGCAGAGCATTCGGGACATGTTGAGCAGCAGCTTGGCGGCCACCTCCGGTTCATCGGCGATCAGCCGGTGCAGCGATGATTCGCTGAGGCTAAGCACCCTCGTTCCCTCGGCAACCACATACACGTCCGCCGAGCGTGGTCGGCCGAGCAGGAACGCCATCTCGCCGAACACCTCGCCGGGGCCGATCAGGGCAAGCACGTCGTCCCCGTCACGAACCTCGACAGCCCCGCCGAGCACCACGTACAGGTTCTGCGCCGTGTTGCCCCGCTTCAGGAGGCGATCGCCCACCTGGCACTCGAGGATCGTGCTCTTGTGCAGGCATCGCTGTGCCTGCTCGTCGTCGAGGCCGTCGAACAGCGAGATCCGATGCGACTCGAGCTCTTCGAGCGAGCCGTACACCTGCTGCCAGTAGTTGGCGATATCGACCAGCCGTTCGCTGGTGACACCTCTCGGAGCCTCCACCAACCACTCGACGCACGCCGGGATCCGATGGTCGTCACCGAAGTCGGCCATGACGTCGACCAGCGGCGACCCGAGCCGGCGCACGTAATCGATGTCCTCGGCGACGACGACAAGCGGAATCAGATAACCGGCATCGGGGCTGTTGATGTTGCGCTGGGCGTAGGGCCGGAAGCCCAATGCCTGGTACACGTTCAACAGGTGCGGTTCGCAATCGCCGATCATCAACTGGATCCGCAGTTCGTTGACCAGCCGCATGTAGGTCGAGAACATCTGGAACAACACGTCGGTGCCCCGGAGTGCCTTGTTCACCATGAACCGTTCGCCGACGATGAGCTGCTCGACAGGGACCTCTTCGAGGAACGGAGCAAGGCTGTACTTGTCGATCAACCCAGCCGTCAGTCCTCCGTCAGCACCGAGCGTCAAGCGGATACTGCCCACCAACTCGCCGTCGCGTACCGCATAGAACAGCCGTGAGACCTGGTCAATTTCCTCGACCAGCCAGCGGTTCTCGTGATCGGCGATCGAACGGTACCGATCCATCTCCTCGACATAGATCTCGTACCGCTGCCGGTAGATGGCCGCCCGCTCGTCATCGCCGATCGCAAGATGAACACCGTCAATCACCTGCACCTGCCCCTCGGTTCGACTCGACTGCTGCCGACCGTACCCCAAATCGTTGATCCCCTCGCCGGACGACCTAGTTCGGCCTAGCCTCGCTCGGGTGACCAAGCAGAATCGCAATTCCTGGATCGGGATCGCCGCCATTCTGGCGATCGGCGCCCTTATCATCCTTGCGGGCAGCGACGGCAGCACCAAGGTCGGCTCGATCTCCGTGTTCGCGGTCTGCGGAATTTCGGCCTACGTCATCAACTGGGTCGTGTTCGTGCCGTCCAACGCCGCCAAGACCGAACATTTCTTCGATCTCACCGGCAGCATCACCTATCTCACACTGATCGTGCTCGCGCTGGTGCTCAGCGGCGATCTCGATGCGCGTGCCCTGATCGTGGCTGCGATGGTCGTGGTGTGGGCCGCACGGCTCGGCTCGTTCTTGTTCCGCCGGGTACGAAAAGACGGACGGGACGGGCGCTTCGACCAGATCAAGGTCGATCCGCTGCGGTTCTTCATGACTTGGACGCTGCAGGGTCTGTGGGTGCTGCTCACCGTGGCGTGTGCCCTCGCGATCATCACCGGCGGTGAACGACAGTCGATCGGCTGGGTGGCGATCGTCGGCATCGTCGTCTGGATCGCCGGGTTCGCGATCGAAGTTGTGGCAGACCAGCAGAAGTCGGCGTTCAAACAGGATCCGACCAACGAAGGCCGGTTCATCACCTCGGGTGTTTGGGCCTGGTCGCGTCACCCCAACTATTTCGGCGAAATCACGCTGTGGACCGGCATCGCGATCATCGCCCTGCCGGTGCTGTCTGGTTGGCGATGGGCGACCCTGACCTCGCCGGTCTTCGTCGTCGTGTTGTTGACCAGCGTGAGCGGCATCCCGATGCTCGAGCGCCGCGCCGAGAAGCGGTGGGGCGACGACGAGGCCTTCCAGGCCTACACCCGCAACACTCCGGTGCTGGTTCCGCGCCCGCCGCGCCGCTAGACGCCGCTACACGAGGGCGTCGATCCCCTACGGATCCAGCATGTGCCTGCCATCGGCAGTGGCCTGAAGCGACCGAGCAGAGCCATTCGGCCCTGGAACCGCGAGCCACCTTGATTGGAGAATGTGCGCGAGGCGGTTCCCCGCCAGGACGGACGGATGATGATGCGAAACTTGCGGGTCGTGCTCGGGTTGCTGGTGGTGCTGACGGGCTGCGGGGGCGCCGACACCGCCTCCGCCCCAGTTACTTCGCCGGACACTGCGGCCATCGCAGATTCGAATGCCTCCACCTCCGACATGGAGGCTGACGACATCACGATCGCCGCCGCCGACGACGAGGTCGTAGTTGCAGCAGACACCGCGGGGTCGTGCGAGTTGGTGACCGTCGGCGACGTCGAGGCGTCCACCGGGTTGGCGATCGTCAGCGTCGACGAAGACCCTATGTTTCCAACCAACGGTTGCGTGTTCGGCTTCGGCCTGTCAGCCGACGTGTTCTTGGCGACCGGCGGCCACGCCGAACTCATGTTCACCAGCTACATGGATCTGGTCGACGGTGGAACCGCCGAACTGATCCCGGACATAGGCGTTGCGGCGGTCTACTCCTCCAGTTACCGGGGGCTGGCAGTCGATGCCGGTCAAGGGAGATTCTTGGCCGTCGGGCTGAATGGTGGCTACCCGGAGGAGCTTGCCGAGCCCCGAGCGGCTCTGCTCGCCCTGGCATCGGCGGCGACGGCACAACTCTGACCGCGGCTCGAATGTGACCAATGTCGCCTGGGCGATATCGACATCGAGGAATCGCCGGGTGCGTCGAACGGTTGGTTCTGGCGTGAACCAATCGCTTCCTGAGAACGTGACCCGCCAGGCATTTCGAGCGCTGAACAGCGTCGTCAAGCCCGTCCTCGAATTCGGTATCGGCAACCCGTTGCCGATCGGCGTGGGGGCCGTCCTCGTCGAGACCACCGGTCGCAAAAGCGGCAAGCCGCGCCAGGTGCCGCTGATGTCGATGCGGTTCGGCGATCGGCTGTTCGTCAGCACCGTGCGCTCGGACTCACAGTGGTTCGCCAACCTCGAGGCCGAACCCGCAGCCCGGGTCCGACTTCATGGCAGGTTCCGCGAAGCGATCACCTCGGTCACCCGCGGACCGCTCAACGTGGCGGTCATCGATACCGGCGAAGCTGTCGCAAAATAGTTCCCAGCGGCCACGCGCCCCTGCGTGGTGGCGCCGTTGGAGCGTCGGCGCTTCAGCCGCCGGCCATCTTGGCGAGGATGTGATCGAGCACCGGAACGTGGTCGGCCTGCGGGCTGAACATCACAAGCTCGGCGTCGCTCTCGACGCGAACGCTGTGGCCAGGGGGCCAGTAGAAGACGTCGCCGGTCGAGCAGGTCTCCTCCGTACCGTCGCTGTAGCTGACGACGACGCCACCCTTGACCACAAAACCCCAGTGGGCCGACTGGCAAGCGTCGTGCTCGAGCCCTTGCAGCAGCGGAGCAAGGTCGGCGCCGGCGCCCAACGTGAAGTATTCGGCCGCCAGCGATCCGGCGGCATCGCCGAAATCGGGTAACTGCCTGGCGTGAGCGCCGGGGGCATCGATCTTGACAGGCAGGTCGTTCTTGGGAATCCGCATGATGGTGGTCCTTTGTGTTGTTTGGGTTGATCAAATTGGCTGGCCGCGATGGTGGTGCAGGTCGCTCAGACCGATCGGCCACTGAAGGCCACGAGGCCTTCCAGCCGGGTGGCGCCGTCCGGGGCGACGGTGGCGTCCTTGAACGTGTCGCCATCGCGCATCTCAGGGCTCAATGCCGCACGAGCAAACTCGTCGACGGCATCGATCACGCTCGGTGGAAGGTCGAAGCTGAGTCCGGTCGCCGTTGCCAGGTCCCAGCAGTGCATCAGCCCGTCGAACGCGACAAAGCGGGCGAACAAGTCGCCGGGAACGTCACCGATCGGCGCCGAGATCGTGCGCTCGGTCGCACCGGGCGACCTAACGGCCTCGAGCAGACCGTCCATCGCGGCGCGGAGCTCGGCGGCCGGAACACGCCCGTGCACGGACGGTGCCTTGATCTCCGGCGGCTCCTCGCCCCTGAACGAGTAGGCGAACGTGCTGCCACCCACGAACATGTGGTCGAGCACATCGTGCACGGTGAACTTGGCGCACGGCGTCGGGTCGTTGAGCTGGGCGGGCTCGATCCGGTCGACCAACGCGGTGAGGGTCGGCACGATGTACGAGAGCTGATCGATGGGTTGCATGGACTTGCCTTTCGACTGGCCCCTGTCGGGGTGGACGTTCCGGAGGATCGGTGCGCTACCGAGAAGGCGTGACAATTGATGTCACAATGCGACAGTGAGCGGACTCTCAGCGGTACACGAGGCGGTCGACCGCGGTGAATGGCAGCTCGCCCTCGACGCCCTCGATACCTCCGGGGCCGAGTCGGAGGGCCCAGAAGGGCTCGAACTGCGAGCCCGTGCGCACTACGGCAACGGAGAGTTCGAAGCGTCGGTGTCGGCGTGGGAGGCCCTACACGCCCTACTCGTCGCCGAAGGCGACGTCGCCGGGGCGGCGATGGCCGCATCGATGGTTGCCATGTACCTCATGATGGACACCGGGCTGATGGCGCCGGTGCGGGGATGGCTGCGACGTGCCGAGCGGATGCTCGACGGCCATGCCGAGGTGCCCGCCAACGCCATCATCGCCGTCGTTCGCGGCTACGAACGCTTCATGTGTGGCGACATGGCCGCCGCCGGAGCGAACGCCGCCCTGGCGATCGATATCGGTTCGCGACTCGGGGTTGACCCCGCCGTCGTGATCGGACGCGTGTGCGCCGCTCGCGTCACGATATTCCACGGCCAGGTCGACGAGGGGCTCGAACTGCTCGACGAGATCGCAATCGACCTGATGTCGGGCGCGGTCGACCCACTGACGACAGGGATGATGTATTGCGAGCTGATCTGCGCCGCCCAAGGCATGGCCCTGCACGACCGCGCCACCGAGTGGACGGAGATCATGGACCGATGGCGACACAAGGGAGCGATCGGCGGCATTGGCGGTCGGTGCCGCGTGCATCGCGCTGAGATCCTGCGGATCACCGGACCTTGTGATGTCGCCGAGGACGAAGCACTCGGGGCGTGCGAGGAACTACGGCCCTGGATGCGGCGCGAGTTCGGCTGGCCGCTCGTCGAGCTGGGAAACATCCGGCTCCGCAAGGGTGACCTGGGCGGTGCCGAAGAGGCCTTTCTCGCAGCACATCAGCACGCCTGGTCTCCCCATCCCGGGCTGGCCCTGTTGCGACTGGCACAGGGAGACGCCGAATCGGCGTCGACGATGATCTCCGACGCGATTCTGCATCCCTTCGACATCCCGTCGAAGCAGCGGCCACCGTTCGGGGACCTGCGTCTGGCACCCCTGTTCGACGCACAAGCAGAGATCGCCGCCGCGGTCGGCGACGCCGACACAGCTCGTCAAGCAGCGAACGCCCTCGCCAAGATCGCCGGCTCGTATCCGAGCCGGTCGCTGGCGGCGTCGGCGGCGCTCGCCAGCGCCCGGGTAGCGCTGCTCGACGGCGACCTGACTCAGGCGATCCACACAGCGACTGCCGCCACCGTCGCGTGGGCAGACATCGGTGCACCATTCGAGGCGGCCAAGGCGCGCTTGGTACTCGCCGAGGCGCACGATCGATCAGGCAACGCCGACGGCGCACGGATGGAACGGCAGGCGGCACGATCCGGGTTCCAGTCGTTCGGAGCGGCGCGGTGGGCCGAGCTGGCTGCGGGCCTCGTGACCCCAGCGCCGTCCTCTCCGAAGCCGCCCCGCAGCGGCAGCGCCACGACGGCGATCTTTCGATGTGAGAGAGACACGCGCACGATCTGTTTCGGAGAGACGACCGTGTTGATGCACGATCTCAAGGGTCTCCGCTACGTCGAGCGGCTGCTCGCCGACCCGGGACGCGAGTTCCACGTGCTCGATCTGATCGCCGTCGAACAGGGCTCGCTCCCGACCGGCCGCACGATCGACCATGGCGAGGCGGCGGTGGACAGCAACGCCGGAGCCGGACTGCCGGTGCTCGACGATCAAGCCCGCGACGCCTATCGACGACGCCTGGCCGAGGTCGACGAAGACATCGACGAAGCGACCCGCATGAACGATCTCGGTCGCGTCGCGCTGGCGCAGCGCGATCGCGAGTACTTGATCGCCGAGCTGACCCAGGCCGCTGGCCTGGGAGGGCGACAGCGCACCACGGGCGGCACTGCCGAGCGAGCTCGCACGAGTGTCACCCGGTCGATCCGCTACTCCCTGGAACGTCTGGCGGAACATCATCCCGCCGTCGCCGCCCATCTCTGGCAAAGCGTGAACACCGGAACGTATTGCGTCTACAACCCTGATCCGTTGGCACCAATTCTGTGGGACGTCTGACCACATAGCGTTACTCCAGATGCCAGGAGCGTGCGGCGATAGACGAGTGGCCAGTCGCTACGGGGAAGCATGCGGAAAGAAGGAGCGAAACGACCTACCGCTGGATTCCACTGACACCTGGGTAACGGCTGAGCTGGTTTCCGAGGTTCAGCCCAGGTGACGGATGATTGCACTGTGGAACGCCACGGATTGACCCCAGGTGATCGGTCGATCGTGATCGTCACACTGTTGTACCCTGCCAAGAGGGGCTGACGACGGAACGGTGCCAATGTCGGAACGCAAACTGGCAATCATCTTCGGGATTGCAGGGGTAGTGCTGCTGATCGTCGGTTCGGTCGGCCTGATTTCCGCGCTGTCAAGCGACGATGGCGGTGATACAGCGACTGGACAAACCCGTTCGGATCCAGCCAGCTCGACATCCACATCCGTGGGCGCCGCAACGACGCGAGCCGGCGCCACGACGACCGAAGCGGCAGCAACGGGCACCACCTCGTCGCCGAGCACCACCTTCGCGCCGAACACTGTCGCAACATCGACGACCACGACAACGACCACAACGACGACGATCGCCGCGACCACAACGACGACGATTACCCCGGAGACTCCCGAGGATTTCGTGAATGCCTTGATCGCCGCTCAGGCGGCCGGCGACGTCGACTTCCTCCTGGCTCGGCTCCACCCGGAGGTGCTCGCTCGCTACGGCGGGGCCGAACCGTGCCAGACCTACCTCGGATCGACATCCTTCCCGGCAATCACGTTGCGCGAGACCGTCGACCCCGCGCCGTGGGACTACGCCACCGATGATGTCGTCACGACATTCCCCGAGGCGATCGGCGTCGAGATCCAACGAATAGTTGATGGCGAGACGATCATCCAAGAACTCCACATCGTCTATGCAGGCCCCCAACTTCGCTGGTTCACCGACTGCGGCGACCCCGTCTGAGGAGACGACCCATGAACAGAAGCGCCATCCTTGTGGTGATCACGATGACTGGATTGCTGGCGGTCGTACCGAGATCGATGGCCGGCGCAGGAGATGTCCCGCCCGCACCGCCGAACGACATCGTCGGCACCATCTTCGAGGGTTTGAAGACCTCGGGACTCGTCAAGCCCGGAGATCTCACGCTGACGGACGGGCAGTACAAGTTCACCCCGGCGGACGCGTCGGCCACTCCCATCGAGCTCGTTCTCGAGACGGACAACCCCTTTCCGGGAACGAACGGCAGCACGGCAACTCCACCGCCGGGCGAGATCTTCACCTTCCGCGACGCCGGCCCGGGCCAGACGGTCAGCGCCGACCCGAATGGTGTCTGGCTTCACGTCGAAGACGGTCCCGGCGGGCAGTTCTATCCCGGTGGCAGTCAGCCGGTGCTCGAGGTCGGCGCCAACGATCTGCACTCGGTGCGGGTCGGACGTCTGCCCCGGATGATCGACATTCCCGGCGTCGGCGGGGTCGACACGATCGACGCGTTGTTCGGAGACGAAGCCCCGGTGCCTCTCAATGAAGGCCGAGGGTTCGTCGTAGCGCCCGGAACGACCCGAGATGGGTTTGGCGACGACCTGATCTTCTTCGACATCGAGCGGGGTGGTCCACCGAACCGCGAAGACTTCTGTGAAGCAGGGTTCTTCGGAACTCCACCGAATCGGCCCGACGCACAACTCTTCGACGCATCGGTTCCCGGCGACTTCTTCGACCAAACCTCGAACCAAGCCGTCGTCCAGCAGTTCGACGACGAGATCTTCTCGTCCAGTCTCGAATATGCGAACGGTGGGTTCCCCGAGTCAGGGGTACCGATGCTCAACGCCGTCAGCGGAAACCACGTCATCGGCGTGATGAACGCCGACGACTTCCCGAGCGCCGGCCCGGTGTCCCGATTCGGGGTGTTCTGCAGAAACAACGACGGTGGCGCTGTCGACGTGATCGAGCTCGACCCGGGGCTGGTGAGCGTCCAGGACGGACTGCCCACGTACTCCTTCGCCGTTCCGGCCCCGCCGACGACCACCTCGACGACAACAACTTCAACCACGACCACCACCACGACCACCACCACGACCACCCTTGCTCCCGTGGTCGAGGATCCGGGAGGGGCCGCCATTGCAGATCCGCCCGAGACCGGTGGTGGCACCCAGCCGCCGGGAGACGACAGCAGCAATACCGCAGCGATGATTCTGTTCGCTGCGATCGCACTGTTAGGGCTGGCCGGCATCGGATACGCCATCTACCTCTGGTCGAAGAAGGGTGGTCCGTGTGACGAGTTGATCGACGCCTGGGCGCGTGCCCAACAAGACTGTGCCGACAAATCGACTGCGGCCGCGGACGCACAGAAAGACGTCGACGGGCTGCAGGACCAGATCGACACCATCACGGCGAACTACGAGCCGCTCGGGTTCGAAGACTCCGGCTCGAGTGTCACGGTCGATGGCGAAACGATCGACAGCATCGACTCACAGCTCGAACGGTGGCACCGCCGCAACCACCCCGCCATCGATCCCGCCATCGGTCCAGGCACGGCCGAGGACGCGACCGGCACGGCGAATCGGGCCCAGCAGGATTGGGCCGCGCAACGGAGTCGGCTGCGTGAGGAATACGACTCCAACCAGGCCGGGGCGCAGCAGCTACGAGACAAGATGGAAGCGGCAGAACACGCCCGCGAGGCGGCGGACAAGGCCGCCAAGACTGCATGCGACGCGGCCGAAGCGGCGCGTCGGGCAATGCAAGAGTGCCTCCAGGCCAACGAAACACCAGTGGTGGTAGGCCCCGGGCCGACCGGTGGGCCGTCGATCACCACCGACCCGACGCAGGGCGCACCGTGCGACCCCGCCAGCGACTCGCGTCCACCTGAGGACGTACCGCCCGGTTTCTCGAGGGCTCGGATGCTCGTCGACATCTCCGTGATCGTCGAGCTCGACATCGGCCATGGCGACCCGTACGAGGCCGAGAGGATCGCGCAAGGCTTCGACGACCTCTCCACCGTCGCTGACATCGCTGGCAGCATTCTGTCTGGCGCCGGTGCGTCGAAATCGGCGTTCACGGGCAGCTACGGAAGTGCCGGCGCGCAGGTCGCCGGTACCCATCCGGACGTGCCGAGCATCCCGACCTCGATCCCCCAGCTCGGCGCCGAGTACGCCGAGTTCACGACCAAGACGATCGCCAAGATCTCGCGAGCGGCCGGCCGATGGGCCCACCACAACTCCAGCTACAAGATCAAGCTGGTGCAATTCTTCCGCACGGTCGAGGCGAAGCGCGTGCGCGTGTGGGAGTGCGTCGGTGGGTCGTGGCAGTGTCATCTCGAGGTCGAGGTCGAGTGGGGCCCGCTGCAACGGACCTCTCGCTACGTCGGCGGGATCGTGCTCGGCGACGACGTCGAGCGAGCATCGAGACGTTGGCTCAGCAGCTGGCGAGCCAATGTTCAGCGAGATCTGAAGGCCTTCGACAAGTGGGCTTCGGAGAACCCGCCCGGCCCCTGCGGATAGCCGGCGATCGGCGAGATATCTCCTACTGGTCGAGCGTCCCCCGATGAGCGACCGGCTGTCGGTCGCCAGCGGCTCAGCCCGGCAGGGGCGACGGCCGGCGACGAACCAGAGCCCCGTGGAGTGTCACCACGGGACCCAGGTGATCAGTGGCCATCGGGATGCCATAGGCCACCTCGTTTGGCAGCCCGAGATCTGATGCCGTCAAGTCGATCGTGATGTTGAGCGCATAGTCGCCGAAGTCGGCCCGCGGCGTTTCGTGGTCGAGGAACTGGCCGAGATCAAGCGCCCGATCCTCGGCCACGGAGGAACAGAACCACCCCAGCTGATCGTGTCGGGCAGGTCGAGGTCTCCGGTGACGATCTGCTCGGTTGACCACACCGAGTTCGGCGACGTCAGCAGCAACCCGCGCAATGCACGCTGTCGGAACGCACCGAGGTCGACCGAAACACCGGCGATGCGACTGATCCACCCTCGCGGTCACAGAGTTGGGCACACTCTTGGGGTTCCCGATGAGCTGCACCCCTGAGGAGTTGACCTGATGTCGAAACGCAACATCGCCTGGCTTGCGGTGATGATCGCCGCTGGTGTGGTCGTCGGGATCATGGCCGGGATTCTCTGGGGAGTGCTGGCGGCGGTCGTCACCTTGGTCGCCAGTGAGCTGATCGAGCGCACGCGGCGCAAGCGACGGCGGGCGGCCCGCGGTGAGACGGATGCGCCAAAACTGAGCGACGCCCTCAAGGCACGACGCCAACGCCGCTGATCGGTCGCGCCCGTCGTGACAGACTGACCCGATGCCGTCGGTCGGGGTCGTTCTGGGTGCGGGGGGCATCGTCGGCGCCGCCTATCACGGCGGGGTTCTGACCGCTCTTGCCGAGGCTGGGTTCGACGCTCGCCATGCCGACCTGCTGGTTGGAACGTCGGCTGGGTCGGGCGTGGCGGCGTCACTGCGGGCCGGGTTCCCGCCGATCGACCTCGCTGCTCGCAACCTCGGGAGGCCGATCTCTGCCGAGGCAGCGGCGATCGTTGAGATCACCGGCGGACCGCCGATCATCGATTTCCGGCCGCAGCCTTTCTCTCGCGCCCCGCTCCCCTCGTCGCCGAAACTGCTGTTGAAGTCGATCCGCCATCCCACCAAGGCACTGGTTGGGTTGCTGCCGACCGGGACGATCTCGAACGCCGTGATCGGCGAGCGGATCACGGCGCTGTACGGCGACCGGTCGTGGCCCGACGAGCCGCTCTGGGTCTGTGCGGTCGACCTCGATACTGGCGATCGCGTCGTCTTCGGTCGCGGTGACGTGCAGGCACCGATCGGTGTCGCCATCCAAGCGTCGTCGTCGATTCCCGGCTTCTTCCAGCCGGTCGAGCATGGCGGGCGACGCTATGTCGACGGTGGAGTCCACTCACCCACCAACGCCGATCTGCTCGCAGATGCCGGTTGCGACATCGTCGTGATCGTCTCGCCGATGTCGGCGACCCGACTCGCCCACGGTGCGCTGCTGCCGACCGCACGACCACTGCACGCCCGACGTCTGGCGCACGAGGTCGAACAGATCCGGCGAGCCGGCACACAGGTACTCACGTTCCAGCCGATGCCGGGCGACGTCGCCGCGATGGGACGCAATCCGATGGACGCCCGCCGCCGACCGGCAACCACCGAGGCCGCACTGGCGTCGGCCCGCACCCGGCTCGCCGACCCCGAGCTGGCCGAACGGCTCGCACTGCTCAGAGCTGCATCGAGCAGCTGACGCCTGGCGAACCGTCCAACACCTCAGATGAAGTGGCGTTAGATGAAGTGGCGTTAGATGAAGTGGCGTTAGATGAAGTGGCGTTAGATGAAGTGGCGTTGCAGGGTCCGGCGCCATTTGTTCGACGGCAGCTCGGGATGCAGAGCAGCGAGTCCGGTCGCGTACTTGCTGATCTTGTCTGGGCGGATGCCGCTGCCCCAGAGATCTCGATCCGTGACGCTGGGCGAACCGGTCGACTTCGTCTCGAGCACGAATCGGTCGATCAGGCCGCTGCTTCGTCGATCCCAGTCGACGAAGCGCAGATCGGCGTCGATCGTGATGCGGGCGACATCGTCGAGGTCGACGAGCGTGGTGCGCTGATAGCCCGTCGTCAAGGTCGGAGACAACGTCTGCGCCAGCCCTGGGGATGTGAGCATCGAGTCGATGAACGCTTCAGCGTCTCGGTCGAGAGCCGTTCGATTCTCGAACTCGTGCGGTTGACGACGCTTGACGGTCATCTTCCGGCTACCGCGCGTCTTGACCTCGAGCATCGTTGTCGCCGAATCGAGATACGTGCGAGTCCGCACCTTGTAGCGATGTCGACGCTTGAACGCTGCTGCGTGGAATGACTGAAGGTCGACGGTGTCGAAGTAGGTCGACTCGTAGCCGAACGATCGGCGCCCGTCGATCTCGAGCGCGGCCAGCCGGTGAGCGAGGCGTTCGATCAGGTCGGCCACTTGTGGGCCGGTCAGGATGTACTTGCGATCGACCCGCTCTTGCAGCACGGCGGCATCGTTGAGATCGGAGAGCGAGATCGGCGACAGTCGAGCGACCTGCTCGAGCCCCGTGGCGACTGCCGTCGTTCGATCAGCGCTCATCGTGCCACTCCGGCGTGTGGGGCGGCTGATGTCGTGGCCGGGGCGCCGTCGCCAGAGGAGTTGTCGTAAAGCCGATAGCGCACGTCGACGGACGTCGTGTCATTGACCAGATCGACCTTCTTGACCTTGATCATGACGATCTCGGCGTCGAGCAGCTGGCTGAGGCGGGCGATCAGCTGCGGCTCGCTCGTATAGGCGGAGTCGAGTTGCACGTTCTGGTGGCGGTTGCGAGCGAACAGGCGGGGATGGTCGCCGACGAACAGGGTCGCCAGGATGGCGCCCATCAACGCCGGGGTCAGCCAGGCCGGATCGAGCTGGAAGCCGGCAAGCAGGCCGAGTGCCAAGGCGGTGAAGTAGTAGGCCACCTCTTCCTGGGCGAGTTCGGAGCTGCGTAGTCGGATGATCGACAACACACCGAACAGTCCGAGCCCGAGTCCGGCGGTGACCTCCGTCGAGGAGAGCGCTGTGGCGACGGCCATCACGCCGACGTTGAGGCCGAGGATCGCAACCACCATGTCCTTGCGGTGGTAGCGGGGAAAGTACAGGCCGAACACCAACACGGTGACGGCGATGAAGTTGGCGAGGATGATCAGTGATTGCGACATGGGGTGCTCCGGGATCGGGGTGGGTGGGCAGGTTCGATACCCATCAAAGCGTTCGACCTTGGGAGTTTCCTGTGAACGATCTGCGGACCTTCTGAGGGCTTGATCGAGGTCGTCACTGCACTCACAGAGAACTCACAGACAGCTCGCAGGCAGGCCACCGGCGGGCGCCCTTTGATGGAGTTCGTACCCCTCGACTTCACCCAACAAAGGAACTTCCGATGTTTGCCAACCGCACCTCGCAACGCCCCCCAAACCGCCGGCGCAAGCGCATCCGCACAGCGTCGCTGGCAATCGCACTCGTCGTCGGCGCCACCGCGTGTAACGCCGCAGCCGACACCGACGCCGCCGACGCGACCACCGCCACCAACATCGCCGCCGAGTCGGTCGCCTTCACGGATGGCGACACATCGAGTGCCGACGATGCCGACAGTGCCTCCGGCAACGTTGCGCTCTGGAACAGCGGCGTCATCCACGACATCGAGATCGAGTTCGACCAGGACGCCTACGATGAGATGATCGTCACCTATGAAACCACCACCGAAAAGGACTGGATCTCCGTGACGGTCACAATCGACGGCGTCACGTACGAAAACGCGGGCCTGCGGCTCAAGGGCAACTCGTCACTGCGGACCGTGTCGACGGAGACCGCGCAGAACCCCGAGGATCTGCATTGGCTGATCCGCCTCGACAAGTACGAGGACGACCAGAACCACCAGGGTTACAACGACATCGTTATTCGTTCCAACTCGACCGAGACGGCACTCAACGAGGCCGTCGCCGTCGAACTGCTCGCCGAGGCAGGCCTCGCTACCCAGGAGGCGATCGCCACGACGCTGACCTTCAACGGTGGCGAAACCGAGCTGCGGCTCGCCATGCAGCATCCCGACCAGATCTGGGAAGACGAGAACTTCGACTCGGAGACGTCAGCGCTGTACAAGGCGGAGAGCACCGGCGACTACTCGTATCGCGGAGACGACCCCGATTCGTACATCGATGTCTTCGACCAGGAGGCCGGCGACGACGATCTCGAGCCGTTGATCGACTTCCTCGACTTCATCAACAACACCGACGACGCGACGTTCGTCAGCGAACTCGCCGACCGCCTCGACGTCGAGTCGTTCGCCACGTACCTGGCCTTTCAGGATCTGATCGACAACTTCGACGACATCGACGGTCCAGGTAACAACTCGTACCTGCACTACGACTACGACACCGGCATCTTCACGGTCGTCAACTGGGACCTCAACCTCGCCTTCGGCACGGCCAACGCCGCCGACGGCGAGGGCGGCCCGGGCGTTCCCGGCGGGGCCTTTCCTGGTGGTGAGCCGCCAGCGGGCGGCCCAGCCGGTGGACCCGGCGCAGCGCCCGGTGGCGCCGCTGGTGGCCCGAGCTTCGGCAACAATGTGTTGGTCGAGCGGTTTATGGCCAACGACGAGTTCTCCCAGCTGTATGACGCCGCCGTCGTCGAGCTGACCGAGACGCTGTTCGCCGATGGCACCGCCCAGGCGATCATCGACACCTGGGTCGATGTGCTCGCCACACAAGACATCGTCGACACGGCCACCATCGAGTCGGACGCCAACGCCGTGCTGCAATCGATCCAGTCGACCTGATGCCTTCGCAGCCCGCCCCCCTGGTTCTCGTCGTCGATGACGAAGAGAACATCCGCTACCTGGTCGAGTCCGGTCTGCAACTGGCCGGACTCACCACGGTCGCGGCGGAGAACGGGCGAGCTGCGATCGCAGCCGTCGCCGAACACCGCCCCGATCTGATCGTGCTCGACATCATGATGCCCGAGCTCGACGGGTTCGGCGTGGTGAGGCGGTTGCGGGATGCCGGCGACCGAACGCCGGTGATCTTCCTGACCGCCCGCGACTCGACCGACGACCGTGTTGCAGGATTGACGAGCGGCGCCGACGATTATGTCGTCAAGCCGTTTGCGATCGCCGAGTTGGTGGCTCGTGTGAAGTTACGCCTCGAACAACGTGGGGCGATGACGACCGACCCGGTGCTGCGTTGCGCAGATCTGCAGCTCGACACCGAGGCGCACCGCGTGACCCGATACGGCGAGACGATCGAGTTGTCGCCAACCGAATACAAGCTGCTGCACCTGCTGATCAGCAACACCGGCCGAGTGCTGAGCCGAGCTCAACTGCTCGACCACGTTTGGAAATACGACTTCGACGGCGATTCGTCGGTCGTCGACACCTATGTCAGCTATCTGCGCCGCAAACTCGACCACACGACGCCGAAGCTGATCCACACGATTCGTGGAGTCGGGTTTTGTATGCGAGTCGACGAATGACGCTTCGGGCCCGCATCTTCGCCGGCTTTGCTCTGGTGCTCGTGGCATTCGTCGCTGTCTGTGTGGTCGTCGTGGTCGCTCAGCGAAACGAGTTGGTCGATCAGCTCGACAGCCAACTCGAAACCGTTGCTCCGCTAAACCGGGGTGGCCCGCAACCTCCCGAACGCGCCGAGCCTCCGCCACCTCCCGACGACGACGACATCCAACCCGATGCACCGATCTCGGATCTCTACATCGCAGCTGTCGGCGCTGACGGAACGATCGACTTGATCGTGCAAGGACAACTTCTCGAGAGTGGTCCGCTAATCGACCCCGAAACCGTGGACGACACCGTCGGCCGTCACTTCGACATCATCGATTCCGCCGATGGCTCGACCGATTTTCGCGTCCTGATAGAACCGGCAGGCGCCTTGGACGGCGTAGTCGTGATCGCCCTCCCCATGACCGATGTCGACGACTCGATCCGACAACTGATCATCACGTTCGTGCTGCTCGCCGTCTTCGTCGGGGCAGTTCTGGCGGTGCTGGCGTGGTGGATCTTGCGGCTCGGTCTACGGCCGATCTCGGATATGACCTCGGCCACCGCGGCGATCGCAGCCGGCGACCGCGAACATCGCGCCCCGCAACTCGACGAACGGACTGAAGCTGGGCAGTTGGCGGCGGCCTTCAACGAGATGTTGGATCAACGCGACGGCGCCGAAGATCGACTCCGTCAGTTCGTTTCCGATGCCTCGCACGAGCTGCGTACCCCACTGACGTCGATCAGCGGATATCTGGACCTCTATGCGCAAGGTGGTTTCCGCCAGGAGGGCCAACTCGAAGACATAGTGCGTCGAATGCAATCCGAGGCGACCCGGATGACCGATCTCGTCGAGAACTTGCTGCATCTGGCTCGACTCGATGAGGAACGGCCACTACAACGAAGCATCGTCGACGTCGGATCGCTGGTCACCGACGTCGTTGCCGACAGCCGCGCCGCCTATCCCGACCGCCAGATCGACGCCGAGGTCGATCACGCCGACGCTTTGGCCAAACTCGACCGACACAAGATCGAGCAACTGCTGGCGTGTTTGGTCAGCAATGCATTGACCCACGCCCCAGACGCTTCCGTGACCGTGCGCTGCCGACGCACAGCGACAGAGGTGGCATTTGTCGTAGTCGACGACGGGCCTGGTCTCACAGACGAACAGGCGGCGCATGTGTTCGAGCGGTTCTACCGAGGTGACTCTGCGCGGGCCCGTTCGTCGGGTGGGTCCGGGCTCGGCCTGGCGATCGCCAGTTCGATCGCCGCCGCCCATGGCGGTTCGATCAGCCTGAAGACCTCCCAGGGCGCTGGGTGCGAGTTCACCGTGCGGATCCCCGTCGAAACCGAGCCGATCTAAGCTCGACCTCGGCGATCGACGGATACGACGCCGAAACGAATCACGTTCGGCGCGATTACCGCATCAATACAGCGGGCCGCGCCAGGGTGGCAGAGCTGGTTCTACGGCTGCCGCGCCAGGTAGTGCGAGAGGTCACAGTCGATGTCGCCGAGACGGGCCTGCTTTTCAAAGGAAAGCTCGATGTATGCGGTGTCGAGGTCACCATATTCGGCCAGGTTCTTCGTGTATTCCGAGGTGTAGCCCCACAAGAAGCTGATGCCCTGCTCTTCCCATTGGCAGACGTGCACGAGTTCGTGCGCCAAGAGGTCCGCCTCGTCAGCCTTGTCGCTCTGTACAAAGATGATTCGCCCGGTCGCTATGGCGTCCGACCCCGGCTTCATGAATGGCAGCTCGACGATCCGCACCTCGCCGGTTCGACGAGCCCGCCAATCGGCGATGACCAGCACGGCGATGCCGACTGCAGCGACTGCAAGCACCACGATCAGGGCGCGAACTAGCGCCCGTGAGAGAACGCGAACAAAGCTCAACATGTCGGTACCCGGAGTCATCGTCTCACGACGGGGGTCGACGCACCAGGGCCGTACGCCCACGTCGGGCGCACATTTGAGCTGCACCAGCACAGTGAGCACCTTCATCAATGCCGGGTTGCAGCCACATCGGCAGGGACACCGCGCGCGGAACCAGATCGGCGCACTCGCGGCGAGATTCCTCGGCAAAGCGGCCGCCGCCGAGCGGGCTACGAAACGAGCAGCACGTCGTCGTGGTCGGTCGAAGTGAGCACCAGCCAGACGACAGCACCCAACACGATCGCTCCCCCGATCAACGTGCCGAGCTTCGGAGTTTCGCCGGGCCAGATCCAAACCCACAGCGGGGCGAGTACGACCTCTGTCATCAACAGCAGCGACACCATGGCGGCGGGCACCGACCGATGCCCAAGATTGAACAGCGGCAGTCCGATACCGAGCGCCAGACCACCGGTGATCGTCGCCAGCCCAGCGTCGTGCCAGCTGATGGTCAGCCCAGTATCGACCATGGCGATCGCTCCAGAGACGGCGGCCAGCGCGGCGCCTGCGATCAGGGCCGGCATCACGGGGTCGATCTCACCTTCGGCTCGCAACACCACGTTGTAGAGCCCGACCAAGATCGGAATCAACGCTGCGATGAGTACCCCGACGCCCGAACCGGCGTCAAGACCGGTACCCACCATCACGGCAACCCCGATCATGGTGACGCCGATCGCGATCAGGGTCGGCCGCCTAACACGCTCGCGCAGCAGCACCCAGCCGAAGATCGCGGCGAAAATCGGTGCTGCCGCGAGTAGGAACAGCGTGGTCGCCGCCGACGTACGCGCCAGGGCGAGAATGTAAAGCATCGATGCGGCCGCAAGTAGAAGGGCTGCGAAGACCGTGCGCGGCGTGGTGGCGCTGAGCCGCACTGGTCGGGACCGTCGCCGCAGCGCCACGAGACCCAGCATCGCCAGCATCGTCGAGCCTCCGCGGTACGCCAGGAACTGCCAATCGCTGGCGGCGTCGACGGCACGGTAGACGATCGCTGTCGAGCTGAAGATCACACCTGACCCGGCGACCATCACAGCACCCTGGCGCTCGGTCAGGTCCACCTCACCCGCGAAGGTTCTCGCGACCTTTGCGAATGGGGACGGCCTGGGCACCGGCGAAGACTAGACGTGCGCCCCGGTCAACCACCGTGAATCCATCGACCGGGCAACCAAGGCTCTCGACCGACCATCGCCCAAACGCGTGCCGATCGCGCCGGTCACGGCACCACGACGACCTCAACATCTGGCTGGCACGAGCCGATACAACCTCTGAGCACGAGGCGATAGCGAATGACCTCTCGCGCTCGACAAAGGAACACAGGATGGCCTCGATCGTCGAAGAGATCCACAACACGTCGGAGACCGCTGCAATCCTCGACATCTTGCCCGAGCGGGCGAACCGATACCGCGTCGACGATCTGGTGATCACATATTGCAACGCGACGTGGGCCTTGCAGTATCGCATCGAGCCGGGCGAGGCGATCGGCCAATCGCTCGAACAGTTCTTGTCCGACGACGAACCGGACGAACCTGAATCGAACCAGCTCGTCGACCGTATCGACGCATCTCTGTCGGCCCCGATCAACGTCACCGACGCCATCTCGGTGATCTGCCCCGCCAGCATCGGCACCGCCGACACGCGCACGGTCGGTCCGAACCCAACCCGTCTGCTTGCGGCGGCCGACGACGCCATGTACCAGGTAAAGCACGCTCGCAGCGCCGCTCGACACACCAATCGCGTCGACTGAGCGCTCTCCCGGGGTGGACTTCCACCGTTCGGTCGTAAGCCATCGTCGCGCCTGATCGAGCGGGCATCGTCGGGCTCCGGCGAAACTCTGCCATACCCCTGTGTGCATGATGGTTGTGTTCCGGCTTCCCCAATCT
>CALFRK010000019.1 GCA_937919625.1 uncultured Ilumatobacter sp. | reverse complement strand
GGATGCTGGCGGGCACCGGGCTGCACTACGGCGACGTGGTCGGCGACGACGACGGTGTCGTTGGCTACGAGACGGTCGGCACCCGGTTCACGTTCGACACGGTCAACCTCCCGGTGCTCGTCGCTGATCCGTTGCTCCCCGATCCGTCCGACGTCGAGGTCGTTTGTGTCACGCCGGCGAGCAATCTGGCGATCGGCGAGTACCCGGCGTCGATCGCTGCGCTCGACGACCAGGGCGACATCGAGTTCATCGCCGAGCGGGCTTTTGGAGGAGGAGCCGACGCTCTGGCAAAAGCCCGCCATGGCAATGCCGTCATGCTGGCGTGTCGACCGTTCGGTGCCGACGCCGGGCAGGTGGTCACGATCGGCAGCACCGACTGGGTGTTCGGGCTCGGCGATCCGCTCGTCGGTCGTGTGACACAGAACGTGCTCGAACGCCTGTCTTGATGTGCCGATTTGATCAGCTCAACAGGCGCACCAGGTAGGAGAACTCGTACCGGCCGGCGGCGAGTCGGTACTGCGGCAACACGTCGGGTCCGCAGCTCGCCGTGCCAAGCCCGCGGTGGGCGACATCGAGGTGCACGATCAGGCCCTCGCGGCGCCGCAGATCGATGGCTGTTCTGGCCTCGTACAGATCGCCAGAGGAGTGATGCGTCGCCGAGATGTGCATCGCCTGTGGTTGCAACACATCGATCCTCACCACGTCCCCGCCGCCGCTGTCCAACGCCTCGAACCACCGGCAATCGGTACGCAAACCGAACTCCTGCGGTACGAGATAGGGCGACTCGTCGGGTGGTCCGCTCCAGACGCCCAACAACGCCGAGCGGTTGCGGTCGGGATAGTTCTCGTGCGGGCCACGCCCACACCACCGCAACAAGTCGAACCGGGACGGCAACGTGAACCACACGCCGACCCGCGGCAGATCGGCGAGCGACTCGGGCACATCGACCGCGTGTCGATAGGTCGTTCCGTGTTCGTCGCGCTCGATCACGCAGTCATGGGTCACCAGCGACTCAGGATCCGTCTGGTCGAGGCCGGCGTCCTGCCACGCCTTGAGGGCCTTCCCGCCGACGCCGATCCGGAGCGAGAGCTCCGGCATCAACTTGAAACCGTCGTTGTCGGTGGTCGCCCGCCACAGATTGAGACGCGGAGCGATCGGCAGATCGTTCGAGCCGACCGGGGCGATGGCGGGCTGGGCGGACCGCCGCCGCAACTCGATCTGATCCCACGCCACGACATGTCCGGATGGCGCATACCAACGATCACGTCGCGTCGACCACCGAACCGTCAGGTGCACTTCGCTGCGCCCCACATCGGCGGGGATTTCACAAGGCAGCGCCACCACCACGCTCGACATCGGCGCAACCTTCGGCATCTTCAGCGTTCCACGACGTCTCGTCTCACCGTCGACCAGCAACTCCCAAGAACCGCTCAGATCTTCAAGGCCGAGGAACGACTGACGGTTCTCGACCCGCAGACCCGAGCGAACACTGCTCGAGTTCACGGCCATCACGGTGACGGGCCGATACACCCAGGCGACCTCGCGCATCGTCGGATGCGGTTCGAGATCGGCCGACATCAACCCGTCGGCGACAAAGTTCGAGTCGTGTGGGGCATCGCCGAACTGACCGCCGTAGGCCAGCCGTTGACGGCCATCGGGAAGTCGCTGGCGAAGGCCGTGGTCCTTCCACTCCCACAGGAAACCGCCCTGCAGTCCTGGTGTGGACGTGATGACGTCCCAATAGTCGGCCAGCGAGCCGTTGCTGTTGCCCATCGCATGGCTGTACTCGCACATGATGAGTGGCCTGGCACCGATCGCCTCGGCGCCGTACAGTCGGATCGCTTCGATCTCTGAATACATCGGACACACCACATCGGTCGCCGACATGCCGCCGTCGACCCAACCCTTGGTTCGGATCGCGTCCTCGTAGTGCAAGGGTCGCGACGGGTCGGCGCGACGGATCCAGCCGGCGAGGGCGTCGTGGTTGTCGCCATACCCGCTCTCGTTGCCGAGGCTCCACAAGATGACCGATGGATGGTTGCGGTCGCGCTGGACCATCCGGGCGCCGCGCGCCAGCCACGCCTCGCGATACCGAGCGTCGTGGCACAAGCTCATGTTGTTGCCGTGACTCTCGATGTTCGCCTCGTCGACGAGATAGAAGCCGAGCTCATCACACAGGTCGTAAAAGGCGTCGTCGTTCGGATAGTGCGAGGTGCGTACAGCGCTGATGTTGTGGGCCCGCATCGCCAGCAGATCTGCGCGCATGTCGTCGACCGTCACCGCCTTCCCGCGGTCGGGGTGATGGTCATGGCGGTTGACACCGAAGATCCACGGAGCCTGCCCGTTGACCAGCAGCTGACGATCGGCGACCACCACGCTGCGAATGCCGACCGACTGCGTTTCGGTGTGCACCACGCGCCCCTTGGCGTCGATCAGCTCGACCATGACCGCGTAGCGGTGCGGCGTTTCGGCACTCCACGCCTTGACGCGCCGCACTTCCCACCGAGCATCGACTCGGAACCCGCGGAAGATGTAGGGCTGGGCGTCTCGGTGCGGCAGCACACTCTCGAGCACCCGCCCCAGCCGCTTTCCGGCGGGATCGGAGAGTGTGCTGCGGACTGTCCATCCGGGCTTCGGATCGCCGCCGAAGTCGACCACGGTCGTGGCCTGCACGGTGCCGATGCCAGTGTCCGGGTCGAAGCCGGCGTCGACCGGCAGGTCGCAGATGTGCACGTTCGGTCGCGACTCGAGCCACACCGATCGGTGCAGTCCGGCCATCCACCACTGATCCTGGTCCTCGATATAGCTGTGGGCGCTGTAGCGGATCACGACGATCGCCAGCTCGTTCCTGCCGCGCCTCAGGTACGGCACAAGGTCGTACTCGCTCGGCAACCGGCTGTCGGTCCCGTAGCCGACAAACCGTTCGTTCACGTAGACCGCATGCACGCTCTCGGCGCCTGCAACGTGCAGCACCGTGCGACGCTTGATCCAAGCGGCCGAGATCGTGAACGACCGGCGGTACACGCCCGTGGCGTTGCGCTCGGGCAGCCGAGGCGGAGGGCCCGGGAACGGCATCTGTACGTTCGTGTAGTGCGGCAGGTCGACGAACCCGCCCAGGTCCTGCATCGTCCAGTTACCGGGAACGGCCGCTTTCACCGCTCGCGTACGTTCACCGCTCAGCGCCGAGGCCGGCACGCGGTCGGGGTGGTCGAACATCTCCAACGACCACGAACCATCGAGCGACCGTCGATCGCAGCCGGAAAGAGGCACATGGATCGGCAACCGGTTGAGCTGCACGACGGCTGGATCGGCCCACGGCCTGAAGTCTCCAATGACGGGCAACATGATGCCTCCTTGCAAGGGGTCCTGATCAACCGAGCCGACGGATGCGGCCGGCAAGATCTTCGGGGATCACCGGATTGAAAAACTCTTCGCTGGCAACCTCGGCGGACGCGATGAAACGTTGCACACCTGCCGAGCGCCACGGCGACACGATCTCGATGTTGAACCAGGCGTCGTCGTACCCGTCGCCAACAGTCGGCCGCTGGTTGAGCCACATCATGTATGGCAGCGGCTGATCAAACAGGGCGTCGAGCCGGCCGAAGACGTCGACCAGCATCGCCGACAGTGCGTTGCGGTCGGCATCGCCCATCGAAGGTAGGTCTGCCAGCCGCTCGACCGGTGCGACCTCGACTGCCAACGGGAACGTCGGCGCGAAGGGCACCCAGGCGCGCCAACCGGAACACTCGGTCACCAGGCGCTCGCCCGGGTGAGGGTCGGGGGTCCAGCCGGCGCAGAGCCGGCGGGCCTGCCTTTGCGGCACGTGATCATAAGCGTAGATCTGGCCGTGCGGGTGGGCGATCGTGGCGCCCACTTCGGCCCCACGGTTCTCGAACGCCAACACATAGTCGACGTCGTCGCGGGCGCCGAGCTCGGCTGTCCGTTCGGCCCACAGGTCGACGACCCGGCGTACGCCCGACACACCGAGCGACGGCAGCGTGGCGTCGTGGTCGGAGGTGTACAACACGACCTCACACCGATCGCCGTCCATCGCCGGCCAACGGTTCGAGAACCAACGGACGTCGTACGGCTCGGGTGCCTCGAGCCCGCCCACGCAGAAGGGGCATCCGACCGACGGGAGATTGGGGCGCGCCTGACGGCTGCCCACCACGTGCACGATCGTTCCCAGGTCCGCATCGACTCGCTTCTCGGCCACGGCGATCAGGCCTCCTCGAGTCGCGCTCCAGTGACCGCGTCGAAGACGTGAACGCCGACCGCACGGGGTACCAGACTGACGCGCTCGCCACGTGATGCCGGGCTCAATCCCTCGGTTCGCACCGTGACCTGTTTGCCGTCAACACCGGGAGCGGTGCAATACAGGTATGACTCTGAGCCGAGTTCTTCGACCAGCTCGACCTCGGCATCGAGGCCGCCACTCTTCTCGATGCTGAATGCCTCCGGCCGCACCCCCACGACGACAGCGCCACTGGTGAGCGTCGACAGTTGCTGGGTGCTGAGCGCCAACGTGAGCGATCCGACATGGGCCTGGCCGTCAACCACCTTGGCGTCGAGCAGATTCATCGCCGGCGACCCGATGAAACCGGCCACGAACAGGTTGTCGGGATGCGTGAAGAGGGTGCGCGGTGAGGCGCACTGCTGGAGGATGCCGTCCTTGAGCACAGCCACGCGGTCGGCCATCGTCATCGCCTCGACCTGGTCGTGCGTGACGTACACGGTGGTGACACCGAGATTGCGCTGCAGCGCAGCGATCTGGGTACGGGTCTGCACCCGCAGCTTGGCGTCGAGGTTCGACAACGGCTCGTCCATCAAGAACACTTGCGGTTGACGAACGATCGCCCGGCCCATCGCCACACGTTGGCGCTGGCCACCCGACAGCTTGGCTGGCTTACGGTTGAGGAACTCGCCGAGGTCGAGGATGGCGGCCGCCTCGAGAACTCGCCGCTCGCGCTCGGCCTTCTCGACCTTCTTGATCTTCAGGTGGAAGCCGATATTCTCGGCAACGGTCATGTGCGGGTACAGGGCGTACGACTGGAACACCATCGCGATGTCGCGGTCCTTGGGCGGCACCATCGTGACGTCGCGTTCGCCGATCCGAATCATGCCGCCGTCGACGGGCTCGAGGCCCGCCAACATTCGCAGCGTGGTCGACTTGCCGCACCCAGAGGGGCCGACGAGCACGAGGAACTCGCCATCGGCGATCTCGAGATCGAGTCGGTTGACCGCTGGTTCATGGCCGTCTTGGTAGATGCGGGTCGCGTGATCAAACGTGACGGTTGCCATCATGCACTCCTGTTGTCCGAGAGGATGTCGGGGTTGGTGATCACGAGCCGCCCGACGTGGTCGGCAAGCACAGATTGTGCGTGATCGTCGAGCCCGTCATCGGTGACCAGCACAGCAGCTTGGTCGAGACGAGCGATCGTGGCAAGTCCGGTGACGCCCCATTTGGTGTGGTCGGCAAGGACGACGAGCTGGTCGGTGGATTCGACGAACGCACGGTTGGTGTCGGCTTCGAGCAGGTTCGGCGTGGTGAAGCCCGAACGTTCATGAACGCCGTGGACGCCCATGAAGACGGCGTCGAGATGGAACGACCGCAGCGACGAAACAGCAACCGGGCCGACCAAGGCGTCGCTGGGGGTGCGCTCGCCGCCGACCAGGATCATCGTGCGGTCGGGTCGCGGGTTGAGGTGGAACACGTCGGCGACCGGGATGCTGTTGGTTACCACGGTCAGCCTGGGCACCGACACCAGCTCGGCGGCGAGCCGCACGGTCGTGGTGCCGGCGGTGATACCGATCGCAGCTCCGGCCTCGGCCAGCATCGCCGCCGAGGAAGCAATCGCCGCCTTCTCTGGCGTGTTGCGCCGCAGCTTGGCCTCGAAGCCTGGTTCGTCGGCGCTGTGTTCGTAGCGCGCCGTGGCACCGCCGTGAACCTTGACCACCAGCCCGGCATCGTCGAGCGCGTCGAGATCGCGGCGCACGGTCATCTCGCTTACGCCCAGTTGTTCGGCAAGCTCGTTCACGCGCGCAGCACCGACTCGTCGCACATGGCTGACGATCAGTTCACGGCGTTGGCGTGCCAGTGATGGACGCCCCAGTTTGCTCATCACATCGAGAATGGCTAACAAATCGCTGTTTGTCAACAGAAACAAACATTATTCGCTGCAATCGTGCCGAATGATACGAAAAGTTATGTTCGGTTTCGACGGCAATCGCACTTTAGGGCTTGACGCGCCGAGAAAATAGTGCGAGATTTGGGGAAACAATCCGTGCACACCCTGTGCACCCGAACACACTCAATTCATTGAGGGGGAGCCATGACTGGACAGCCCGAGCGGTCGCCAAGCCCATCCGAGGTGGGATTTGCGCTAAACCGCCGCCACTTCATCGTCGGCGGCGCAGCCGCAGTCGGAGGCGCCGCACTGTTGGGCGCCTGTGGCAGCGACGATGACGCCGCACCCGCAGCGACCGACGCCCCGGCACCGGCAGCGACCGACGCCCCGGCACCGGCGGCAACCGACGCCCCGGCA
>CALFRK010000018.1 GCA_937919625.1 uncultured Ilumatobacter sp. | reverse complement strand
CGCCCCCGCAACCGGGTACCGACAACCCAGCCTCTGCTAGCCCCAGCTCGCATCCAGGCAGGCGACCGGCATCAACAGCACCCGAACCACCGAGAAGTGCTGCGCGCCCGCCCACATCGCTGTGACAAAGCGGGGCCGACAGTAGCCGTCTTGCTCGCCGCCCCGGTCGACGAGCGAGGCGCAAATCTCCTCGACCCCAACGCGAGTTCCGCGAAGTCGCGGCAATCGCCAGGCACGACCGCCAGGCACGACCGCCCGACACGACCGCCCGACACGACCGCCAGGGGGCCTTGATGTCGGAGTGTGCCTGACACCAATCCGTTCGGACCAGGGCGCTGGTTCGGTTGGCGTTCTAACATCGCAGATATGACCGGCCGGGCGTTCGAGCGCAGCGCGATGGTGGAGGCGCTGGCCAACGAGGAGTTCGACGTGTTGGTGATCGGTGGGGGCATCACGGGGGCCGGTATCGCGCTCGATGCGACGACCCGTGGGCTGCGCACGGCACTGGTCGAGCGAGGCGACTTCGCCTCGGGCACGTCGTCGAAGAGTTCGAAGATGGTCCATGGCGGCCTGCGCTACCTGCAGCAGGGCGATCTGCGGCTGGTCTATCAGGCGTTGTGCGAGCGGCAACGGCTACTCAACAATGCGCCCCATCTCGTTACGGTGCTGCCGTTCCTGATCCCTGTACTCACCAAGGACGGACCGATCTCGAAGAAGATCGCCAAGGCACTGCGATCCGCGCTGTGGATGTACGACATAACCGGTGGGTTGCGGATCGGCAAGCGCCATCAACATCTCAACGCCGAACAGTCCCTCGCCCATTGCCCCACCCTGCCCGCCGAAAAGTTGTCGTCGGGCTTTGTCTACTACGACGCCGGCGCCGACGATGCCCGCCTCACCCTGACGGTGGCTCGAACGGCTGCGGCAAACGGTGCGGTCGTAGCCAATCATTGTGAGGTGGTCGAACTCACCAAGAATGCCGAGGGCGGCGCCGACGGCGCCGTCGTCGATACCGGAACCGGACGGACCAGGGTGCGAGCCAAGGTGGTCGTGTCGGCGACGGGCGTGTGGGCCGACACGATCCGCCAACTCGACGAAGCGGCCGACCCCGATTCGCTGCGGCCGGCAAAGGGCGTTCACATCACGGTGCCCTGGCACCTCGTTCGCAACGAGATCGCCGTGATCATCTCGGTGCCTGGCGACAAGCGCAGCATGTTCCTGGTGCCGTGGGGGCAACTCCCAGACGGCACTTTCGAGCATTGCTACATCGGCACCACCGACACAGATTTTGTGGGCGATGTCGACAATCCGCACACCAACGACGACGACCTCGACTACATGCTGAAGGCACTGCAACACAATCTCACCAGCACGATCACCCGCGACGACGTCACAGGCGTGTGGGCCGGCCTGCGTCCGCTGGTGAAGCAGGCGTCGTCTGGTCGCACCACCGACCTCTCGCGGCGACACACCATCACAACGGGCGAATCGGGGCTGATCACCGTCACGGGAGGCAAGCTAACGACTTACCGAGCGATGGCCGAAGACACGGTCGACGCGGCGCTCGGTCAAATCGGACGCCGGCGTAAGTGCCGCACCAAGAAACTGCGATTCGTCGGAGCTGACGGATTCAAGCGTGTCGACATCGATCATCCTGATGCCCGGTTGGCAGGCCGTTACGGCACCGAGATGGCAGAGCTCAAGGCGCTGATCGCCCTCGATGCTTCGCTCGCCGAACCGATGGTGCCTGGCCTGCGTTACCTGCGCGCCGAAGCGGTGTATGGGGTTCGGCACGAGATGGCCACGAGTCTGATCGATGTGCTGACACGACGCACGCGGGCCCACCTCGAAAACCGCTCGGCCTGCCTGCGGGGGGCAGCCGACTTGGCGCGAGTGCTGGCAGCAGAGTTGGGTTGGACCAATCAGCAGATCGCCGCCCAGGTCGACGCCTATCGCCAACTCTGCGACGATGAACTGCTCGCCGCCAACCAACCAGATTCTCGACATGCAGAAACAGCCCCATGACCACTCCGCTCCCCCCGATCGAACTCACAGGTACGGCTGACCGTTTGGCAGGCGCGGTCACTCCCCTGCCCGACGGCTTTGTCGAGCGGCTGGGTTCGCTCTGTGAGACCGTCACCGACATCACGGCCACGGCTGAAGCATCTCGCGACTGGTGGCCGCTCGCCCTGCACTGGGCGATAAACGGATCTGTACCGCGGCGAGCAGCGGTGATCGCCAGGCCGGCTTCGACCGAGCAGGTTTCGGCTGTGCTGGCGGCATGCAATCAGACTGGGGTGCCGGTCACGCCCGCCGCCGGCCGCAGTGGCGTGTGCGGCGCCTCCGTGCCGGTGTTCGGAGGGTTGCTGCTTGATCTCACGGCGCTCGATTCGCTCGGCGAGGTCGATGCCGAATCGGGCATCGTCGAGGCTGGTGCCGGCATGTTCGGGCCCGACCTCGAGCGCATGATCAATACCCGACACCGACTTACGGTTGGTCACTTCCCGCAAAGCTTCGACATCTCCACGGTCGGTGGCTGGGTTGCGTGCCGCGGCGCCGGTCAGTACTCCACCCGGTACGGCAAGATCGAAGACATGGTGGTCGGGCTCGAGGTCGTGCTCGCCGACGGTCGGGTGATCCGCACGGGCGGTTCGCCGGCATCTGCCGTGGGTCCGGATCTGAACCATGTGTTCGTTGGTTCCGAGGGAACGTTCGGCGTGATCACTCGGGTCTGGCTACGGGCCCATCCCGTGGCACCCGCCCAACGTCGGGCGGCGTATCACGTACCCAACCTGGCCGCCGGTTTCGAAGCGTGCCGACAGATCATTCGCCGCGGTGCTACCCCCGCCGTGCTGCGCCTCTACGACGCGGCCGAGTCGAAACGCGGCCGAGGGGGTGACGGCACAAAGTGTGCACTGCTGGTGCTCGACGAGGGAGACGATTCGATTATCGGTGCTGCGATGGAGGTCGTGCACGATGTGTGCCAGACGCTCGGCACACGCGCCGACGACGAACTCGTGGCCGAGTGGATCGAGCACCGCAACGACACCTCTGCTCTGCAGGCATTGACGAAGCGAGGGTATGTCGTAGACACGATGGAGGTGGCCGCCCCTTGGAGCGCCCTCGGTCGGGTCTACGCCGAAACTACGGCGGCGATCATGGCCGTACCGAACGCACTCATCGCCACCTGCCACCTCTCGCACAGCTATCTCGACGGGGCATGCCTGTATTTCTCGTTCGCCGCCCAGCCGCCGGCCGACGAAGTCGAGTCGACCTATGTAGCAATCTGGGATGCAGGGCAGCGGGCGGTGCTCGCCGCCGGGGGCAATCTGTCACATCACCACGGAATCGGCCTGAACCGCGGGCGGTTCGTCGCCGAGGCGCTCGGCCCGGCGTTCGACGTGTTGGTCGGCCTCAAACATTCGCTCGACCCGAACGGCGTATTGAACCCTGGCAAGTTGGGGCTGCCCAGCCCGTTCGGGACACCGTCGTGGCCGTGACCACCGAACGTTGGGATGTCGAGGCGCTGCGGGCCGGCGGCATGGTGGCGATGTTGTTTGCCGTTCCGCTTTCGCTCGCCGCCAGCTGGGCGGCAGACAGCCGCGACGACAGCGGGCTCGCCCTGTTCTTGTCGCTCGGCGCCGTGATCGGATTCGTGTTGGGCGCAGGATGCGCGGCGTGGGTGCAGCGCCGTGATCTGCCACTCACCCATGGGCTGGCGACGGCGATCGGCACCTACGTGTTGGCACAAACCGTATTCATCGTGATCAAGTTGCTACGCAGCAGTGATGTCAACTGGTTTGCGGCCTTGTTCAACCTGTCGGTGGTTGCAGGGGCCGGTTTGATCGGCGGCATGCTTGGCCAATTGCTGCGCTCCAAGGGGTTCGTACCGAGCGGAATGGAGAGACCGCGATGATGCTGGTGATCGATGTCGGCACGACCGGCCTGCGGGCCGCCGTGATGCGCCCGGACGGTTCACTCAAAACCGTCGAGTACCGCGCTAACAACCCGGTCAGCCCATTTCCCGGCTTGGTCGAGTTTGACGCGACGCTTATGGCCGAGCTCGCACTCGACGCCGCGATTGCGGTGCTAGATCGTGCCGGTAATCCGTCGATCGGTGCCGTCGGGATCGCCAGTCAGCGGGCCTCGACCGTGGTGTGGGAGCGGGCGAGCGGCCGCCCGATCGGTCCGGCGATCGGGTGGCAAGACCTGCGCACGATCGGCGAGTGCCTCACGCTCAAGGCCGAGCATGGTCTTTCGCTGGCACCCAACCAGTCGGCAACCAAGCTGGTTTGGTTGCTGGCCAACGCCGCCGCCGGCCGCGACCCGAGCGAGCTGTGCTTCGGAACGGTCGACAGCTGGATCGCATGGACATTGTCGCAGGGCGCGATCCATGTCACCGACCACACAAACGCCGCCGTCACCGGCTTGTATTCGATCGAGGCGGCCGGTTGGAACACCGGCGTCTGCGAACTGCTCGGCATCGATCCGGTGATGCTGCCCACGATCGTCAACTCGTCAGGCGTCGTCGGACACGCCGCCGCCTTGCCGGGAGCGCCCACGATCGCGGCCTTGGCGGGCGACCAGCAGGCGTCGCTCGCCGGTCAGGGTTGCACCCGGCCGGGGATGGCCAAGATCACGTTCGGCACCGGGGGCATGCTCGACCTGTGCACTGGTCGAGAGCGCCCGGCCGCCGCCGATCGCTCGCCGAACGGTACGTTCCCGATCGTCGCTTGGACGATCGGCGGAACCGAGACATGGGCCGTCGAAGCGATCATGTTGTCGGCCGGAACAAATGTTGAGTGGCTTCGCGACGACATGGGTCTGATCGAGTCGGCTGCCGAATCACACGACGTCGCAAGTGGGTGCACCTCGAGCGATGGCGTGGTGTACGTGCCTGCCCTACTTGGCCTAGGCACACCGCGCTGGGATTTTGGCGCCCGCGGCACCCTGCTGGGCGTGACGCGTGGCACCGAGCGCTCGCATGTTGTTCGGGCCGTGTTGGAAGGCATCGCTCATCGCGGCGCCGACATGGTCGAGGCGGCCCAAGCTGACACTGGGCACGACATCCCGACCCTGCGAATCGACGGCGGCATGAGCCGCAATCCGACATTTGTGCAGGCGCTCGCCAACGCCAGTGGCAAACCCGTCGAAGTGTCGCCCGTCATCGAGGCCACCACGATTGGTGCCGGGTTCCTGGCCGGAGTTGCGACCGGACGCTGGTCGAACCTTGACGAGGCGGCAACCGCATGGACGCCACATTCGGTGATCGAGCCGACCGACTCGCTCGACCGCGAGATGTGGGCACGTGCGATCGAACGGACCATTTGCTGGATTCCAGAACTCTCGGCCCTTGATTTCTAGGCAGCCCGTTTGGTTCAGTTCCGGGCGGTGCAGGTCGAGCGCGTGATATCTGGTTCGAGGAATCCCTCCAATCACATCGCACCCTTCTAAACTGGCGTGGCCGCGACCAGAGACACCATCATGTGGATCGCGCATGCAGCAGAACACTTCGAAAGGACCCACCCGTGATTGACTCCGCCGTTGCGGATCAAGCAGATTCCGACCAGCCCACACGGCGCGCGCTTTTTAGCGCGGGCGTGATCGGCGCAGCGCTCGCGATGGCCGGTTCCCGGTCGGCGTCCGCCGCAGCCAACGGGTTGTCAGAGGGCGATGCCGCTCTCGTCGGGTTCGCGATCTCGCTCGAACTCACCGCCCGCGACCTTTATGACGCGGCGATCGCGGCCGGTGCCACGGGTCAGGTGTGGAGTGTGCTGCGCGAGCAACACGAGTCGTATGCGCAGCGCCTCGCCGGCATTGCAGGGATTCCCGGCGATATCCGAAACGACGAGATATTCGATGCTCTTGTCAGCGGCTTCAAGGGTGCCACCAGGTCCGCCGCATTCGAGTTCGAAAACGTCGCCGCCGCCACACACACCGAGTTGCTCGGCGTAGTAACCGACGGTGCCGCCGCCAAGTCGATCGCCTCGATCATCGCCATCGAGAGTCGGCACGCCACCTTGCTCGCCGAACTCGCCGGGATGGCTGACAACTATGACGCCCTGTTCCACAACACAGCGACTGCATTGTCGCCGGAGGCCTGATCGTGAATCGCTTCCCCAATCCCTCACTCGGTCGCCGGCAGTTGCTGCGAAATGGCGGGATGGTGCTGTCGATGGGCGCCATCGTGGCCGCCTGTGGAACAAACCGGGGCGGTAGCACCAACCCCGGTCGGCTCGGTGTCGCCGACGAAGCGACCCCGCTCCAACAAGACCCCATCAACGATGTGGTCTTGCTGCGCACAGCGCAGTCGCTCGAGTACACCGTCTTGGCTATCTATGACTCCGTCAGCGCAATGGGCGAGCTCAGCTCGGCCGAGAGCGCGCTCGCAGGCCGATTTGTCGTAGACCACACCCGTCACGCCGCCACGATCGGTTCGCTTATATCCGCCCAGGGTGGTGCCGAGTTCCAGTGCTCGAATCCGTTCCTCGTCGACCGTGCCGTCACACCGATCCTTGCCGCCCTCGACGGGTCCGATGATGTTCATCGCGATCTGCTCAACATCGCTCACGCCTTCGAATCGTTGGCCAGCGCCGCATATCAAGACGCGGTCGGATCGCTGACCGATCTGTCGCTGCGCAAAGAGATGATGCGGATCGGTGGCGAAGAGAACCGGCACGCCACTGCACTCGCGAGCGCGATCAACCCCGATGCAGTGTTCAGCCCGGCAATGTTCGGCGAGCCTTTGTCGAGTGACGCAGACGGCTTCCCGATTCCGTATCCGATTCCTGCGACGTTTGGTCTACTGAAGGGCATCGACCTGGTCGTCGGCGCCCGCGACGTCGAAGGCTCGCGGTTCGCGATCCAGCTGCAGACGCCAGCTCAAAACACCTACGTCTACGAGAACCAAAGCTGCTGAGTTGCGAGTTGTGCCAGGCGCATCTCCCAACTACGAGACTCGGAATGCCTCAACCAGGTTGTAGACGAATGACGCACCGAGGATGGCGCCGACCAGCAGCATGATCCGGCTCGCCATAGCCGTGCCCTTGCGCCACAGGAACACGGCGGCGACGCAGGCGACCATGACGACCAGCAAGAAGCCGGTGTCTCCGGTGAATGCGACATCCCACAGCTTGGTGGAGCTGACGTCGCCAGGGAACAACGGGTTGTTTTGGGCGGTGACGGTGTTCCACCCCAGCCAACCTGCCCAGAAGGCACCGACGCCAACCGGGAACAGCACCGCTTTGTGTACCTCGAGGTTGAGCATGGCGATGATCGCCGCGGTCGCGACCACCAGCGCCATCCCGGTCTGGTACCCGTTGTTGCCGAGATTATCGATGACCGCCGATACGAGGTCTGTAACACTCGACGCGAACCCGCCGTCTGTAGACGCGGGCCCTCCGACGACGGGGTCCGTCGTGGGGGGCACCGAGGGGTCGGTGATAAGGCCGAGCACGAGCTCCAACATAACCAGCAAGCTTGCCACGGCCGTCTGCTCGTGTGGCGGATGGCGACTGCGCATCGCCGCGTCGCCAGATGCTCGAGAATCGCACACCGCCAGTGCGGCCCACGTACTGCACCCGCAACGATGATGACCGACCATGCCCGTACACTCGATGCTGCGATGGTGAGTTGGCCGGGTGGCCGCGGCACGGCTTGACCGTGTCGAGGAAAGTCGGGACTCCACAGGGCAGGGTGCTGGCGAAAGCCAGGTTGGGGTGACCTGACG
>CALFRK010000017.1 GCA_937919625.1 uncultured Ilumatobacter sp. | reverse complement strand
GGATCGGCACGCCGGTGACCAGCAGCCCCTCGGCCTTTGCCTGCACCAGGGTTTCCATCGTGTAGCTGTATTTGCCGTAGACCTGCAACCGCAGCGCAGCTTCTCGGCTGATCGCCCGGAATCCGCTCGCCACGTCGCGCACATCCGTGCCGGAAAACCGCCGCACCACCCACGAACCAAGCCGCTGCAACCGCTTTTTCATGCCGGAGAACTCGGAGATCTGCTCGATCGGGCGCTCTCCAACCACCATGTCGACGCCGTCCTCTAGCACGGGGCAGATCAGGTCGGGAATGCATGAGCCATCGTATTGATTGTCGGCGTCGGTGTTGACCACTATGTCTGCCCCGAGCCGCAACGCAGTATCGAGCCCGGTCAGGAAGGCGGCCGCCAAACCACGGTTGTGGCGATGTTGCACGACATGGTCGACCCCATGCTCACGGGCGACCTCGACGGTTCGGTCTGAACTGCCGTCGTCGATGACAAGCCACTCGACCACATCGACCCCGGCGATCTGGCGCGGCAGGTCGGCGAGCGTCGCTGGCAGCGTCAGCTCCTCGTTGAAGCACGGGATCTGAATGATCAGCTTGATCGGCTGACGGTCGGATTCGGGCATGCGGCAACGATCATACGAGCCGCACCAACCCGCTACCGTCCACCGGGTGAACGAGCGCGACGCATCGGCTGACGAACGCGACTGCCCCCCTGTCCAGCCGGGCAACGTGGCCGGCAACACCTATAACAAGTACGCCAGCACGAATCCGATCGAACGCAAAATGATGACCGGCTTCTTCTCGGCCCTCGACGAAATGCTGGCGGGGCTCGATCCCAGCGTGATCGTCGAGGTCGGAGCCGGCGAGGGGCGGATCACCGAACTACTCGTCGAGCGATACCCGGGGGCGACCGTGGTCGGGCTCGATCTACCCGACAGTGAACTCGCCGGCGAGTGGGCCGAGCTCGACGTGCCGATGTTGTTCGGTGACGTCACGCGGCTTCCATTCGCCAACCGCAGTATCGATCTAGTAGTCGGGTTGGAAGTGCTCGAGCACGTGCCATCACCTCCGACGGCACTCGCCGAGATTGCCCGCATCTGCCGTGGGACGGCCGTGTTGTCGGTGCCTCGCGAACCGATCTGGCGGATTGGCAACATCGGGCGCGGCCGCTACCTCCGCGAACTCGGCAACACCCCCGGCCACATCAATCATTGGTCGGCACGATCGTTCGAGCAGCTGGTCGCCAATCACTTCAACGTGCGGCGAACGGCCCGCCCGCTTCCGTGGACAATGCTGCGGGCAACGCCCCGCTGACCCTCTCAGGGCTCAGAATCTTGGCGATTCGGTGCGCTTCGGCTCAGTAGCCACTCGGCACGCCGGTGGCGAGCGCCACCCGAACTGCGCCGACGATGCGAGCCATTTGGCCGAAGTCGGGGTTCGAGACGCTGACGAGCGGCGGTACCAGCCCGACCGACTCGACGATCGCCGTTTCTCCCCCGATCACGGCCAGCGTCTCGGCCAACTCGTCGGGGCTCAGCGACGTGCGCAGAGTGCCTCCGATCGCCGAGGCGACGGAGCCGAACGACAAGGCGACGTCTTCGAACGAGATCTGGGTCGCCAGGGCTTCGAGCAGATCGCGCTGCCGGGCCGTTCGGCGGTAGTCGCTGTCACCCTTGCGGCTACGCACATAACCGAGCGCCGTCGAGCCGTCCATGTCGATCAGCCCGGGGCCGATCGTGTCGGGATACTGCGTCGGGGCACCGGGCACGTTGCCAGGCATCGGCACTTGCTTGGGCACGTCGACCGTGACACCACCCAATGCATCGATCAACTCGAGAAAGCCCTGCATGTCGATCAGCACATAGTCATGAATCGTGACGTCGAGTGAATATCCGAGACCGTGAGCGATCGCCACCACGCCGGGACGTACGCCGTCGACCTCGTAGGCCGCCCTCAGTTCCGAACGGGACGAGACGATTGGGTAGACGGCGTTGGCGATCTCGGTGAACCCGTACGGGTAGCGCGCCTCGAGCGCCGAGCCGGGCGGGAACAGCAGATGCTTGAGGTCGCGCGGAATCGAGATCAGGGCGGCGCGTCCGGACGGCCGGTGCAAGCTGAACAGCATCATCGTGTCGGTTCGCAGCCCCGATCTACCAGGGCCGGCGTCACCACCCAGCAACAGCACATTCGTCACGTCGGCAACGACGGCAGGATCGACACCCGACCTCGGACGCTCGGGCTTCGGCGGCAAGGTGGTCGTCGTGGTCGGGGTCGACGTCGTGGTGGTCACCAACGGCGGCAAAACGGAAGGTGTACCGGGGAGCGACGACGTGGTTGCCGGTGACGTCGATGTCGGAGCGGGGGTCGTGGACGCAGCGGTCGACGGCACCGTCGCCGACGAATCGAACAGGGGCGCATCGGACGACCCCGCAAATACCGGAGCGATCGAAGCCTTCGCCCGGCCGACCTGAATCACGCCGATCGTCATAGGGGCGACCACGGCGACGACCAGCACGACCGCCCATGCATCCTTCGAGTTCCACGAGTGATCTGGGCGAGCCGATATCCACACCTCGGCAACGGCGACCAGCCGCGCCAGAACGGCGACGATGCCTGCTGTCATCACCCATGCCAAAAATTTGGCATCGAGCGTGAGGGCGACCCAATTTCGGCCCGACAACAAGGTGTAGGCAGCCACGACGATCGGCGTCAGCACGCCGGCCGTGAAGAGTGCGATCGCCACCTGCGGCAGCCGCCGGCGCACGTTCCAGCCAGGAATCAGGACCGCCTGTGCGATCTCCGTCAGCACGTTGGGTTTCTCCTATCCACGTAGTGTTAATAGCGGTAGACGCATCGTAGACTCGGCCCCATGACCGAGCTGTTCCAGGTCGTCGGCCTGCACGCCCGACCCGCAACCGAACAGGGTGCCACACCCGGCAACGAGATCCTCAAAGGGCTCAATCTGACTGTACGCGCCGGCGAGGTGCACGCCATTATGGGCCCCAACGGGTCGGGTAAGAGCACGCTCGGCAACACGATGTTGGGGTCGCCCGAATACGAAGTCACCGCAGGTTCGATCCGGTTTCGAGGCGACGACGTCACCGAGTGGCCAGCCGACGAACGCGCCAAGGCCGGCATGTTCTTGGCATTCCAGTACCCACAAGAGATCGCCGGCGTGTCGGTGATCCAGTTCCTGCGCCAGGCCCTGTCGGCTCGCAAGGGTCTCGACCTGTCGGTGCTCGAACTGCGGCTGGCCACGATGGACTGGATGAAACGGCTCGGGATGGACTCGTCGTTCGTCGACCGCTATCTCAACGAGGGCTTCTCCGGCGGCGAGAAAAAGCGCAACGAGATCATGCAGATGGCGATCCTCGAGCCAGAGTTGGCGATCCTCGACGAGACCGACTCGGGGCTCGATATCGATGCCCTGCGAATCGTCGCCAAGGGGATCCGAGAGGTCCGCGCCGAGCGCCCCCAGATGGGCGTCGTGCTGATCACCCATTACCAGCGCTTGCTCGACGAGATCCAACCCGATCATGTTCACATTCTGGTCGACGGGCGGATCGTTCAATCGGGAGCGATGGAGCTCGTCGAACAACTCGAGCGCGACGGCTACGAGGCATTTCGGGCGTCGGCCTGAAATTGATCGGCGCCAAGGAACCTCGCTGATGACCGTCGACTGGGCCGCCGTACGCGACGACTTCCCGATCTTGCGACGCGAGATCGACGGGGCGCCGATCATCTACCTCGATTCGGGCAACACCTCGCAAAAGCCGCGCCAGGTCATCGAGACCATGAACGAGTTCATGCGCACGTCCTACGCACCGATCAATCGCAGCGCCTACCGGCTGGCGGGCGAGGCGACCGACCGCTTCGAGGGCGCCCGCGCCGCGGTGGCCCGCTTCATCAACGCACCGTCAGCCGACGAGATCGTGTTCACCAAGAACGCCACCGAGGCGCTGAACCTGGTGGTGGCTTCATGGGGCGGGGCCAACCTGGGGCCGGGCGACGCCGTGCTGCTGACCCATCTCGAGCACCACGCAAACATCGTGCCGTGGCAAATGCTGGCCGCCAAACAGGGTTTCGAACTGCGCTGGGTGCCGCTCACGGCCGACGGCCAACTCGACCTGGCCAACCTCGACCGCTTGCTCGCCGGGGCCAAGGCGTTCGCCTTCACCGCCATGAGCAATGTGCTCGGCACGATCCCACCGGTGGCCCGCCTCGTGCAGGCTGCTCACCAGGCGGGGGCGATCGCGATCGTCGACGCCTGCCAGTACGTGCCGCACAACGTCACCGATGTGCAAGCGTGGAATGCCGACTTCGTGGCCTTCTCGAGCCACAAGATGTGTGGCCCTTCAGGTGTCGGTGCGTTGTGGGGTCGGATCGACCTGCTCAACGAGATGCCCGCGTACATCGGTGGGGGCAACATGATCGCCGACGTGCGCCTCGACGGGTTCACCACGGCCCCCGTACCAGCCAAGTTCGAGGCGGGCACACCGCCGATCGTCGAGGTGATCGGGTTCGGCGCAGCCGTCGAATACCTCGAGTCGATCGGGATGGCCAAGATCCGGCAGCACGAGATGGAGCTCACCCGCTACGCCCTCGACACGCTCACCGCCCGCTACGGCGATGCGATCACGATCCACGGCCCTGACAATGTCGAGCTGCGCGGCGGCGTGCTTAGCTTCGCCTTCCGCGACATCCACCCCCACGACATCAGCCAAGTGCTCGACCAACGCAACGTCTGTGTGCGGGCCGGACATCATTGCGCCAAGCCACTGATGCGACTACTCGGGGTCAACGCCACCGCCCGCGCAAGCCTGTATTTGTACAACGACCGCTCCGACGTCGACGCGCTGTCCAACGCGCTCGACGGCGCCACCGATATCTTCGGTTTCTGACCCAACCTCGGGAGACACCATGCCTGGCCTCGAAGACCTCTACCGAGAGATCATCCTCGATCACTACCGCACACCCCGCAACCGGGGCGAGCTGGCGGTGCCCCCCGCCCGCCACGCCGAGGGTCACAACCCGTTGTGCGGTGATGAGATCACGGTCTTTCTCGATGTCGCCGAGCAGAACGGTGTCGATGTCATCAGCGACGTCAAGATCGCCGGCCAGGGCTGCTCGATATCGCAGTCATCAGCATCGATGATGAGCGCTGCCGTCAAGGGCAAGTCGGTACGCGAGGTGCGTGCCCTCGTGCGCAAGTTCAAAGGCATGATGTCGATCGACACCGGCGAAGACGACCCCGAGGTCGATGTTCTACTCGGCGATCTCGAGGCGCTGCAGGGCGTCGTCAAATTCCCGGTTCGGATCAAGTGCGCAACGCTGGCATGGAACACGCTGATCGAGGCGCTCGACAATCCTGTCCCCTCTGATACTTGACCGGGAGCACTCACCTGCCACAGTCATGGCAATGAGGCAGGGAGCAACGTACGACGATCCGAGCGCGATCCTCGAGGCTCGCTCACGCGCCGGACATGCGATCCGGGAGATCGGGCATGCCTTCATCGGACGCCACGCCACGCTCGAGCAGATCGACCGGCTGAGCGACGTGCTCGAATCGATCACCGCCGAGTTGTGGCCGGCCGAACAGCGCACACGGGAACTGCACGACTTCGCCAAGGAACAGCAGACCGATGTTCCCCAGGGGCCGTTCGAGAACGTCTTCGACGACCGCCCGGTGTCGGGGCGCTCGTCGCCTTGGGGCCTCGACCTCGACCTGCATCGGTACGGCGACGAAATCGAGGCATTGGTCACCCTCCGATCGGCCCACGAGGGCGCACCCGGACGCGGCCATGGCGGTGTCATCGCGGCCCTGTTCGACGATGTGTTCGGGTATGTGCTGGGCGTCGTCCACCAGCCGGCGTTCACCGGCGATCTGTACATCCGCTACCAGGCGCCGACTCCCCTGTTCCGCCCACTGGCTTGCAGGGTTCGGATGTCAGAGCGGGTTGGCCGCAAGCTGTTGCTGACCGGTGAACTCTCCGACGTCGAATCCGGTCGAGTGGTCGCCACGGCCAACGCCACCTTTGTCGCCGTCGACCCGGCTTTGTTCAAAGCGCTCACAGCCGAGCGCCCAGCCCCACCCGACGAAGACCAGTTGGAAGTTGTGCCAGGCACAACTCCCAACTCGGATTAGGCCGCCGCAGCGTTACACCGTGATCAAGTACTTGGGGTCCAAGCGAAGACTGGTCCCGGTGCTGACCGAGCTGTTCAAGCTCTCCCGGGCCCACACCGCACTCGACTTGTTCACGGGCACGACCCGCGTCGCCCAGGCGTTCAAGCAGCACGGTGGGCGCGTCACCACCGTCGACACGGCCCGCTACTCGGAGGTGTTCGGCCGCACCTGGATCGAAACCGATGCCGACAGCTTCGATCCCGCCGCGCTCGATGCGGCGCTCGCCGAACTGAACGCCCTGCCGGGATCGCCTGGCTATGTGACCGATACGTTCTGCGTGCAGTCGCGGTTTTTCCAACCCCACAACGGCGAACGAATCGATGCGATCCGCGACGCGATCGCCAGCGACCACGCCGGCACCTCACTCGAACCGTTGTTGCTGACCAGCCTGCTGCTGGCCGCCGACAAGGTCGATTCGACGGCCGGATTGCAGATGGCATACATCAAGAAGTGGGCGCCGCGCTCGTACAAGCAACTCGAACTGCAGCCACCGGCGTTGTTGCCGGGCTCGGGGCGTGCCGTACGAGGTGACGCGATCGAGATGGCAGGCAGCCTGGGCCGATTCGATCTGGCCTACCTCGACCCGCCCTACAACCAGCACCGGTACTTCACGAACTATCACGTGTGGGAAACGATCGTGGCCTGGGATCATCCCGAGCACTACGGCGTGGCCTGTAAACGGGTCGACGCCCGAGACGACGACACCAAGAGCGTGTTCAACCGCAAACGTCAAATGCCCGATGCTTTGCGCGCCACGATCGCCGCCGTCGACGCCGAGGTAGTGGTGGTTTCGTACAACGATGAGTCGTGGGTCGCCCTCGACGACTTGCGTGACATGTGCTCGGTGCACGGCGAGGTGGTGGCGTTGGCGTTCGACTCGAAACGCTACGTCGGCGCCCAGATCGGGATCCACGACCCGTCCGGCAAGAAGGTCGGCGAGGTCAGCCACACCCGCAATCTCGAGTATGTGTTGCTGGCGGGCCCTGCGGCCAAGCTGCGGGCGATGACGGCGCCGTTCGAGGCGGCGATCGTCACCGGTTGACCCACCGGCCCGTGACGAATCGGTGTCGCACACATGCGAGGCTGAATCGGTGAACACCGTCATCGAGAATTCAGCCTTGCGATCGTTGTTGGAACGTCTGCATGCATCGAGCGATACCCAGGATCGTGAGATCGCGGCGTACTACAAGGCGGGCGCCGAACGTCCGACAGGTTTCGAGCAAGAGGGTTCAGCAGGTCGTGAGTTCTGGCGGGACAAGTTCGTCGCCCTCGAGCGCGACAAGGCTGAGTTCATCTATGCGCTCTGTCGGGCGATGCGAGCGCGGCGCATCGTTGAAGCCGGCACCTCGTTCGGCGTGTCGACCCTGTACCTAGCGGCTGCGCTTCGCGACAACGGCGGCGGGCTCGTCACGACGTGCGACATCGAAGAGAGCAAAGCCGAGGTGGCTCGCGGACACTTCGCCGAGGTGGGGCTTTCTGACCTCATCGATCTGCGGGTTGGCGATGTTCGACACACACTCCGAGATATCGACGAGCCAGTCGATCTGCTAGTGCTCGACATCTGGGCACCGATCACCGCCGACATCATCGCCCTCATCGGCCCGCACGTGAGAACCGGCGGCGTGGTCGTCGCCGACAACATCACTGCTCGCCGCGATCGGTACGCCGGCCTGATCGCCTACCTCGCCGATTGCTCGAACGGTTTCACGACCCAGACGCTTGCGTTCGAAGGCGGTTTGGAACTGGCCGTAAAGACACAAGGCGCCTGATCGAGCGGGCATCGTCGGGCTCCGGAGAAACTCTGCCATACCCCTGTGTGCATGATGGTTGTGTTCCGGCTTCCCCAATCT
>CALFRK010000016.1 GCA_937919625.1 uncultured Ilumatobacter sp. | reverse complement strand
AACGATAACCCCTTCAGTGATTATGCCGAGGCCGTGATTATTCCGAGCATGGACCCGTGTGGGTGGGTTCGTGCTGGTCGGAGGCCTGCCGCAGCTTGAGCCACTCGGCATAATCGCGTAGCCGATGCTTGCTCTGTACGGATTAATCGTTCAGAGGGAGGTCGGAATGAATACGCGACGGTCGATGGGTGTTGCTGGTCCACTTGTGTTGTATGCGAAGGGATTTAGTGAGCATCTCGAAGAGATGGGTTACGCGCCGGACTCGGTTCGCTGGAGGCTTCGGCAGCTCAGGGCGCTGAGTCGTTGGTTACACGACCATCATCTGGCAGCCAAGGATCTGGATGCCGCCTGCGTGGATGCTCTGGTCGCGAACCGAAGGGCTCAGGGGCGAACGACACTGGTGGCGGCAGCCAACTTTTCTGTTCTGCTGGCATATCTACGCACGATCGGCGTGACGCCACCTGAAGCCTCGGTGAAATCGGGTCCGATTGCCGAGGTTTTGGAGCGGTACCGCGGCTACCTGACCAGTGAGCGTGGCCTGGTCGAGAGTTCGATAGCGGTCAATCTTCTTGTGGTCGAACATTTCTGTAGCGATACTCTGCGCCGAAACGTGGGGTTGGCTGAGCTATCGACGGCCGAGATCACCGCATATGTCGCGGCGGTCGCCGCACGCTCAAGCGCCGGGTGGTCGAAGAAGACGGTGAGCGCGTTAGCATCTTTTCTGCGGTTCCTCCACGTCACGGGCGTCACCGCACAGTCGCTGGCCCCAGCACTGCCGAAAGTCGCCGGACACCGTCACAATGTGCCCTGCGAACTGGACGAACACGATTTCGAGCGGCTACTCGGGGGCTGCGATCGCAGCCGCGATGTCGGGCTACGCGACTATGCGATCCTGATGATCCTGTGGCGGCTGGGATTGCGCCGCGGTGAGGTGGCCGGGTTGAGGGTCGATGACATCGACTGGCGACGAGGCCAAATCACGACTCGAGGAAAAGGCAACCGTCACGAGCTTCTCCCGGTCCCCATCGATGTCGGTGAAGCGATCGTGTCCTATCTGCAGGACGGTCATCGCCGGGTGCCACCGGGATGCCGTGCATTGTTCGTCCAGGTGAGAGCGCCCGAAGGCGCAATGAGCCCTGCCGGTGTCGGCGATGTGGTGGCCCGAGTGTCACGCCGCGTCGGACTACCGGCGATGGGTGCACATCGACTCCGCCACGCCGCGGCGACCCAACTGGTGCGCAGCGGCGCGTCGTGGCCGGAGATCGCCCAGGTCATGCGGCACCGCACGGCTGCGGTCACCGTGTCGTATGCCACCGTCGACTCTGCCCTCACAAGGGAATTGGCACGGCCCTGGCCAGGTGCCCGATGACCGATCTGACCGCCGCCGTGGACTCCTATCTCGCGCTGCGCCGCGGCTTGGGCTTCGCACTCGTCGACGCCGGGTGGCTGCTCCCCAACTTCGTGGGCTACCTGCACAGCAATGGCGCCGAGCATGTCAGCACTGAACTGGCTCTGGCATGGGCAACCCTGCCGGTGAATGCCGGACAAACCTGGTGGCGTCAGCGGCTGGGCATCGTGCGCGGCTTCGCCGAGTATCTGCGCAACATCGACCCCGAAACCGAGGTACCGTCGCGCGGCTTGCTACCCGCACGCCAGCAGCGGGTTGCGCCCTACCTGTATTCCGATGTTGACATCACCGCGCTAATGACGGCCGCCCGTTCCCTGAACCCGCCACTGCGCGCCGCAACCTACGAAACGTTCATCGGGTTGCTCTCGGTCACCGGCCTACGACTCGGGGAAGCTCTCGCCCTCGATCGCGACGATGTCAACAAGGACCGATTACTGCTGATTGTGCGGCACGCCAAGCGAGGCGGCCGAAAGGTGCCACTGCACGAATCGACGGTCCGGGCACTCAAGGGCTACTTCGACTGCGTCGACCGTCACTTCCCGGAGCCGGTGTCCCCGTCGGTGTTTGTGTCGATCCGGGGCACTCGGATGAACAAAGACTCGATGCACGCGACGTTTCCAGTCCTGATCGACCAAGCAGGGCTGACAGGGCAAGGCCAACGGCCCCGCCCCCGAATTCATGACCTACGTCACAGCTATGCGGTCCGTCAATTGATCGACTGGCACCAACAGCTCGCCGATGTCGATACCCGAATACCTTTGCTGTCAGCGGTTCTCGGGCACAGCGATCCCGCATCCACCTACTGGTACCTCCAAGCCGCACCCGAACTCCTCGCCATCGTCGCACAGCGCCTCGAAGAATTCCTCGGAGAACTGCCATGAGCCTCCTCGCTCCCACCCTGCAAAAATTCTTTACCGACCGCCTCATCACCCAACGGCAGGCCAGCCCAGCCACCATCACCGCCTATCGCGACACCTTCCGGCTGCTTCTCAGATTCATCGCCGACAGAAAGAATCTCGCTCCAGCGACCCTGAAATTCACCGATCTCGACGCCCCGACAATCGGAGCGTTCCTCATCCACCTCGAAACCGAGCGGCACAACAGCACACGGACCCGCAACGCCCGTCTGGCCGCGATCCACTCACTGTTCCGGTTCGCCGCGTTCGAGCATCCCGAACACGCCGATCTGATCTCGCGGGTCCTGGCGATCCCACAGAAACAGTTCGATCGGGCGATCGTCGCCTTCCTCACCAAAGAGGAGATCGAAGCGATCCTGCGCGTTCCCGACCAAGACACCTGGATCGGTCGCCGCGATCACGCGCTACTGACCGTCGCGGTCCAAACCGGTTTGCGCGTAGCAGAACTCACCGGGTTGCGCCGTGAAGACGCGACACTGGCGACCGGGCCACACGTTCGTTGTCGCGGCAAGGGCCGCAAACAACGAGCCACGCCCCTGACCGCGGGCACCGTCCTCACTCTGCGGGAATGGCTGAAAATGCATGACGCCCCACCTGACTCGCCAATGTTCCCGAGCCGACACGGCACACCGCTGAGCACCGATGCCGTCGAATGGCTCGTCAGCAAATACGCGACCGCTGCAGAAAATCAATGCCCATCGCTGGCCACCAGACGAGTCACCCCCCACGTCCTTCGTCACAGCGCCGCCATGTTCCTACGCGAAGCAGGCGTGGACATTTCAGTGATAGCGCTTTGGCTCGGTCAC
>CALFRK010000015.1 GCA_937919625.1 uncultured Ilumatobacter sp. | reverse complement strand
GAATCGATCAGCGTTAGCAGCATGACTGCCGGTTCTGTGGCAACGAGCGAGTGGGGGGCATCAGGTGCCATGTGTAGCCAGGAACCGGGTCCCAGATCTAGCTGCTCGCCGTCGACCGTGAAGCGGAGCCGCCCTGACAAGACCTGAACGATGGCCGCAAGGGGCGCCGCGTGCTCGGTCAGCTGTTCGCCGGCATCGAAGCCAAACACGGTGACGTTCAACCCGTCATGGCGGTGTACGACCTTGGAGACGACTGCGCCAGCCTGGATGGCCACTTCGTTTGCAGGATTGGAGATGAGGGTGTGCGACACATCACCATCATGCTTCGCAAACTGCCCGTAACGCGTATCTGAGAGCTGAATTCGGCGGCTTGGTGGGTCGTCGTCAGCTCGCGCGTTGCAACTTGTGGGTCTCGACGCCGTCGAGCTGGGCGACGACTGCTCCGGTCGCCGATCGGATCGAGATATCGCACACAACCATGTTCGGCGTTGTTCGGCGCCCGATGAGTGCTGCGGTGTGCGGCCCTGGCGCGTGCGCTTCGAAAAGGTGGACCCGACCGATCGCGGTCGGCAGCGAGGGAGCACCGAGTTGAAGCTCGGTCCACAACAAGCGCCAACTGCAGCGCCCCATCGAGCAGCCCCGGATCTGAGACCCATGGCCCGTCAGGCCAATCGACCGCGCCCGCTCCCGACAAAACCGCATCCAAACCGTGGCTCGAGACGGCCGAGATGTCTTGGATGACATGGAACGCCGGACCATGGAACAGAACCTCGCTCGAGTAGATCTCGCCGGTCCACGGATCACCAGAATTGGTCGATGTCGGATCCGCCCCGTCGACGTCATCCTTGGCGCCGTCCGGCGTCGGTGGATCGATGCTGAGTTCACCCTTACAGCGGTAGTGGAGACGACCCGTTGACGCGTTCCTCAGTTCCAATCCGATCGTGCAGCCATTGGCGGTGGACTCAGAACTCTGCACCGAGACGGCGAGATCCAGATCACCACCGGCGGCGTACTGCTCGGCGACGAGCCCGCTGAGCACCCTCAGGTCAGAGAGCCGTGTGAGGTGTAAGTCGGGGCGGTGGGCCCGCGCCAACCGGGCGAACCACTCGAGCGCGAACGCCACCGGCACGACCGGCGTGGCGTCTACCGCATGATCGATGAGCTGAGGGTGGAGCGCCTGATTGATCGTCACCGCAAGGGTGGACACGCCGACAGTCGAGCCCGGCAGTCCGCCCGCGGGCCCCGACACGAGTCGCATCCCCATGTTGGAGACCTCGTAGATACGCAGCCCGTCGCACCACAGCGATCCGGCACCGATCACGAACGGGCCACGCTCGTCAACACCTGCCTCGGTGATCTCCATGACCGTCGTGATCAACGAGTTGTTCGGTGTGACCTGCCCGCGGTACTTCCACACCATTGGTGCGCCGAGCAACATGGGTTCGAACCGTGCCCGGTCGAGAAGTCGATCCATGTCGGAATCGAGCATGAAGTACTGCAGAAGTTGGAGCAGCGCTTCAATGCCGAGCGAGCCGGGTTGCACCGGGTCTTGGAAGAAGTGGGCTTTGAAGAACCATTCGGAGATGTCGACGTCTTTCTCACCAACGACGAGGCCGAGACCAGCACTGCCGGCGCCGACGAGATGGTTGACCCGGTCGAGCATCAGGAGCATGTCCCCGGCGAGTCGGGCGCTGCCGGCACAGAATCGTTCGGGACGCCCCGTCAGATCCGTCATTCGGCCGCCTGGCTGACTTGCCAGAGCCTGCATCGCTCGATGATCGTCGGTGACCACGAGGCCGACCTGATTGTGAAAGGCCGCCGGCGGGAAGAAACCGAACACGGTTTCCATCGTGTACACGACTCGATCCCCGAGCGAACACTCGACATCGAAACCTTCGATGATCATGCCACCCGCCCGCGAGACACTCGTGAGCTTCACTCGGGTCGTCAGCGTTCCGGCGGTCCGGGTGAGTTCATCGAGGACGGTTCCGGTGCCATCGAGATTGCGGAACAACATGTCGTCGGCGCTGCCGGTGATCGATCCGACGGCGGACGCCACCCACCCGCACGGTTGCAGTGCCGCTTCGAGCAGTACGGCGAACGGCATGGTCTCTGCGCCGTTCTGATCGAAGTACCAGGCGTCATCGGGAATGTCGTATTCGCAGACGATCTCCATACCTGCCTTGCAGTCGTCGAGATCGCCGACGATTTGTGTCACGCGGCCGATGAAGTGATATGGCTCGCCCGGCAGCCGTGGCGAACGGCGCGTCCCATCGAATTGGGCGTACATCGGGCCGAACGCTTCGGACGGCTTGCCCCACGCACACGAGATCATCGCCTTCCAGTCGAATCGGAATCCGCTGGTGTCGGTGGCCACTTGCGTGGGCTCGACGACATGCTCGTAGATCTCGGGCATCGTCGTCAGCGGCCAGCCGGGGACGAGTTCGACACCGATCCGGTGGGCATGGAAGGCCGGTTTGTCATCGACAAAACCCAGCACATCGCAGATAATCGTCGGGTGCGGGCCATCCCACACTTCCTCGACGTACAGCTCATACGCGACTCGCTCGGTCTGAGGATTGATCTCCCCTCTGCACTTGAGCTCGAAGGGTTGCTCGGCCAATGGCTGGAAGCGCCAACCGTCGGCTCGTGTCGTGTATCCGAGCGCCGCGAGATAGAACGACATGGCCTCGATGCAGGCCTCGACCATGAAATTGCCTGGCATGCACGGATCGTTCTTGAAGTGTCCGTCGAAGAACCATTCGTCGTTGGCAATCGCGGATTCGCCGCGCATGAAACCGCGGCCCCACGGCCCGCCCGTTGGGTCGAACTGGGTGATCTCGTCGATGAACAGTTGATCTCCGGACTGGATCTTCGGTGTGCGCGTGTGGGTCTCGGCCAGTTCGAAGCCGGTTCCGAAACATTCGAAAATGCGTCCTTCGCTGAAGGCCCGCAGCTCGTCAGTGGTAAACGCGTTCTTCTCGCATGCGACAGCCGGCGGATCAACTCGGGCGTCGAAGCGCAGCCCGGCCCGCGCCGATTCGGGCGTCCACAGTGCACCCTGCGCATTGCGGAGTTCGTCGCCAGTAAAGAAGCCGGCCTGTGCATCGCGCACCGTGAGACGTCGCTGCCCATCGACGACGCAGTCGTATTCGAAGAAAAAGAGCCGGATATCGCCGTGCTTGGCATGGCCGGTGATGCGGATCTCGTACTCGAGCGTGTCGCCCGCGCTTGGAAGCTCGCCGTGGTAGACCAGCGTGCAGCCGAGCAGGCGGTACGAACGCTCTCCTCGGTTCAAGAGGTCGATTCCCATGTAGCTGATCAACATCAGGTCGGCTTGGCCTGACTCGATCATGAACCCGGCAGGCATGTAGCCACCGTTCAGGTACCAGGCGTCGCGCTCGACATCGGTCTCGGTCCAGATCGCGCCGACGCCGAGTACGCCTGGTTCTGCCTGCAAGCCGATCACCCGGTCAGCGAGCAACAGCGGCGGTTCAGGCATGCGGCACTGCAACATGAAGTGGTCCTGCGGTTCGAACATCGGGCCGAACAGCTCGGAGATCCGGCCCGACGAGTGGATCTCGAGTTGCGCCTTGTTCCAGAGCGGTTGTCGTGAACCATTGTCGGTCGCCGTGTCTGACACGGCCACGGTGCGCGGCTGATTTGGGCTTTGGGTTGGACGCTGTGACGGGTCCTCGTCCACCCAAGATGGTGCTGGAACGCTGGGTTCCGTCACCGCTGTCAGGTCGGCTGATGGCAGCGTCAGCGCGGGGGCTGGCGTGGCTCCGCTGCGGGCGAGCAAGTCGAGTGAGGCGCTGCGCGTCGCCAAAAACCTTTCGTGCATCGCGGACTGTTGAGCTACGAACGCTTCGTGGAGCTGGGTCATCGCCGTGATCTGGCGAAGCAGCACCGAGGCCACATCAAGCTGCGCATCAGTCGGTGTGGCGGTGGCATGTTCGGTCGTGGCCGCCGCTGCTCCTGCTACTGCAGCTACCTGGCCCACGTTCGTCGAGACGTCGACAATCGCGACCTTGGCGATCGGTGGCTCGGAGGTTGTCGCGGCGCCGGGCTGACCGACGAGAAGGAAGACCGGAGGCAATGTTGGGGCAGGCGCCATCGCCTGGGCGCTCGGCATCGTTCGCGGTGGGAGTCGCACGGGTGCCGGGTGGGCCGGAAATGACATGATCGGCCCGTCGTGAACGATCCTGGCTGGTGAGCGCCGACTCAATCGTTCTGTCAACGCCTCATGGTCGACGTGGACGCCAGCCGCGACGAGCGCCGCACACGCATCAAAGATCTGCGGAATGTTGTGGTCGCGACGATCAAGGTGCACAGCCAGGATGTCGTGGCCACTCAGGATTTCACGGATGTAGTTGGTGCACGCACCCGATGGACCGTGCTCGACGAAGATCCGTACGCCGTCGTCGTAGGCGGCCCGGATCGTTGCCGGGAAGTCGACAGTGGTCTCTGCTTGGCGGGTGATGGCCGCTGCGCACGCCTGCGTGCTGACGGCGTAGGCGCCCGAGACGCCGTTCGAGTAGAACCGCACCCCGTCGACCGGGGTCACGTGTCGTGTGTGGATGTCGAGCCAAGGTTGGTGGAACTCGGCCTGCAGCTCGGGGACGTGACATGCGAGGTTGTAGCCGACCGGCCGACATCGTTGAATGCCGAAAGTCTTGACCAGCCGCTCACACGCGGAGGCGTCACCGCTGATGACGACATTGCGATCGGTGTTGATCAGCATCAGATGAACACGCGGTTCACCAGAGATCGCTGTGCGCACCTCGTCGACCGGAGCGAGCACGTTCCAGACGGCCCAGTCGGCGCGGTCGACCTGCCAAGCACGTGCGACCGCCCGGAACTCGACGCCGATCTCGCGATCCAGCATGCCGGTCTCGAGAATCTCACGACGCATTGCGCCAATGTCGTTCCACACCCCGAACGCGTACAGCACGTTGCTCTCACCAGACGAGTAGCCGATCGCCGCGCTCGGGCGGAGGCCGAGCAGGCCGAGCGTAAGCTGAGCGTGTGCCTGGCTGACGAGCGCCGTCCCCCACAGGTAGTCAGCGGGGAGTGGTTCGTGAGCTGGTGTGAAGATCCACGCCGACACGTCACCGAGCGGGAAGTTAGCCGAGATTGGCGAGGTGATCTCCGGAAGGGCCCTGAGCAGTTGGGCACCCATCCCGTGGTACGCAGCCCCGCCGGCAGTGAAGACAAATGCCATTTCGCCGTCCAGTACGGCAGTGCGGTAGCAAACTCCGGCGCCGGCTGGGATGCCGTCCTCGATGTGTCTGCGCGCCCGTCGTGATCTGACCGCCAACTGTTTCGGACCATCAGCGACAATCACCAATCGAGTCGGGCCGATGCCAGACTCGCGGCGGGCGGCGAGTGCGCTGAGCACCTCAGCGGCGTCGACGCCGGAATACGTGTGGAGACGTGGCGGCTCGAGGCGGCTCGGGGCGAGATGGTCGGTTGCCTCGGCCAGCAGTATCGATCGGCTGACGATGCCATCGAACGATGTCGTCTCGACCGACACGGTTCGGGGTCCGGCGCCGTTGGGAAGTCCGGTTCCGATCTCGGGATTGGATGCAACCAAGGGGACATCGCCGATCGACACGCGGTGATGGAGAGCGACGGCTGCCGCGGCGACGTGCACTAGCCCTGAGGCGGCGTGGGCGTGGCCGAAGAGGTGCGAAACGCTGACTGCGTTCGAACCAAGGCCCAGCCGAAGGTCACTGTGCCGGGTGAGACCAATCCCATCGTCATCGACTCGTTCGCTGCAGATCACGGCGTGGACGGTGTTGCCGTCACGTTCGGCATCGTCGAGCCGCTTGAGCACGAGCATCACTGCGGCATCACCGGGTGTCTGGCGATCCTCGGGAAGTACCAGTTCGGCGGCGACACGATGAGCGGGGTCGCACGAGAGGTCGACGGCGCCGACCATGGCGGCGTCAATATCGCCAACTCGCAGCGATCGCACGGCGACGTCGAGCGCGTCGAGCCCGCTGTGTTCTTCAGAGCTGATTGTGAAGCTTGTCCCAGCGATGTCGTATTGGCTGTTGAGCCGGTTGGCAATCAGGTTCGGCATCGCGCCGAGTACTCCTGCGGCTTTGAGTACCGGGCCGATCGCATCGCGTGCACGCCCGGCCCAATCCGGGGGATCTCCTTCGCACTCCAACGCGGCGACTCTCCATCTGATCCCGAAGCGAGCAGCCTGTGGATCGGTCCCCATGCCCACATAGATCCCGGTGGTGTCGCGCGGTAGCGGCCCGGATTGTTCGAGTGCCTCGTCGGTCACTTGAAGCATGACGAGTTGCTGGCTGAGTGCGGCCTTCAGGTCGTTAGGTGGAAACTTCTGCGCAGAAAGACGCAACTCGATGTCTGGCATTCGACCGGCTCCGTCGGTGTCGAGACAAACCGATTCGCCAATGAACGCGTCGGAAAACGCCTGATGCCCGACCGCCGCGGCGGCACAGATCCCGATGCCCACGATGGCGACGGGAACCGCCATCTTCTGCGACGGACGCGGTGCGCCAAGCAGCGCCGTCGCCGATCCGGGTTCCTCGAGGATTAGGTGTGCGTTGTTGCCACCGAACCCGAATGCCGAGATTCCGGCGCGCAAGATCCCATCTGGCGCGTCAGTGCGTCGCCAAGGCTCGGCTGCTGAGAGCACCCGGAAGGGGGACCCCTCGAGGGCGTCGAGCGTGTGCTCGACGTGCAAGGTGGGTGGCCTTACCTCGTGCCTGATTGCCTCGATCACCTTGATGACGCCGGCCACACCCGCTGCGGTGATCAGATGCCCTGTGTTCGACTTCAACGAGCCGATCGGCAGATCGGCGCAGCGCTTGTATATCTGAGCGCTCGACTCCAATTCGGTCGCATCGCCGATTCGAGTTCCGGTGGCGTGGCACTCGAGCAGTGAGATGTCGGTCGGGTCGAGCCCGGCTACATCGAACGCCTGGCGCATGGCCAGGATCTGTCCGGCGCTGGAGGGCACAAGCATCCCGCGCCCACGTCCGTCGTTCGACAGGCCGACACCTCGGATGATGGCATGGATCGTGTCGCCGTCACGGACGGCGTCTTCGAGACGGCGCAGCGCGACGAACCCACACCCCTCGGCTGGCACGAGACCGTCCGCGTCGTGGTGGAACGGGCGCGACCGACCGCTGACACTCAGGGCGTTCAGCGCCGTGAACCCCTGGTGGATAAACAGGTCGTCGGCACAGTTGACGGCGCCGGCCAACATGAGGTCGACGTCACCGTCGTGAAGTCGATCACACGCCAACTTGATCGCGTAGAGACTGCTGGCGCATGCCGCATCGAGGGCAAATGCACCGGCACCCAACCGCAGCGCACGTTCCAGCAGCAGCGCGGGTAGGCCGGAGGTGAATCTGTTGCGCGCTCCGGCGACATCGACGCCTGGTGCGGTTGCCTCGGCCGATCCGTCCTCCGCGAGGTCGGCCAGCGTGGCGGCCTGCACGAACGCCGCCATACCGGCAGAGGGAAACGACAGGTTGCCAAAGATCGCACCGAACCGCGATGCATCGAGATCCGCATGGCCGGCGTCGCGCAACGCCTCGCGGGCCGTGTGGAATGTCCATTGAAACACCGGGTCGAGGGCAACGATCTCGTCGGCCGGGATGGCGAAGCCACTGGGGTCGAAGGTTGCCTCGAAGCCGTGCACATAACCGCCGCGGTCGGACCATGTGCGGTCGCCGCTGTCGTCAGGACCCTCACACAACACATCGGCGGTATCCACCTTCCAGCGCCCGGGTGGGACCTGACTGATCAGGTCATCACCGGCGAACACACGATCCCAAAGTTCGGTCGGCGTCAACGCGCCAGGAAGCACGCAGGCCCGCCCGACGATCGCGACTGGCCGAAACGTGTTCACGGGTTGACCGACGTCACGCGCCGACCCGTTGCATCCGTTCGACAACGTCGGTCTGAGCGATTACGCCTCCACCGAGGACGACCTCGACCTGGTCGCTTTGGGGGCTGGCGAGTTCGTCGAGCAGCATGCGGGCGCCGACGTCGAGAGCGACAAGCTCGACGCCCATCGACTCGAAGTGGTGCATCAAGGCGGGGGTGACCATTCCACCGGCCCAAGGACCCCAGCCGAGTGACTTGACGATGCATCCGTCGCCACGCCGTCTGCGCTCGTTGACTGCCACTTTGTTGAGGATCTCGTTGGCCATCGCATAGTCGGCCTGCCCGACGTTGCCGGTACGCGCGGCAACCGACGAGAACAGACACAAGACCTTCAGGTTGTCACCGGATGTCGCCGACAGCAGATTCTGCAGGCCGACCACCTTCGTGTCGAACACGCTGTCGAACTGGGCCCGGGATTTGTCGACGATTAGCTTGTCGGCGAGCACGCCAGCACCGTGGACGACGCCGGTGATCGGGCCGACGTCGACGCGGACGCCCGCTAGCACCCGCTCGACGGCGCCGAGATCGGTGATGTCGACAGCGTGGTAACGGGCATGCCCACCGGCTCGCTCGATCGACGCAATCGTTTTGAGGATCTCCCGGTTCGCGAGCACCTTGCCGACGACCGTGTCGAGCTCGGTGGGTGTGATCTGTGAGCCGGCCGCAATCGCCTCGTCGAGCACGATCCGCTTGAGCGCGGCATCGTCGTGGGCGGGGCGGTACCGCTCGGGCTCGGTCTCGGTCTCGAGCGCAGACCTGCCGAGTAGAACGAATGTGGCCGACGACGCCTTCGCGAGCTCGATCATCGTGGCTGCGGTGACGCCGCGACCCCCGCCCGACACGACGAACACGTCTGATGATCCGACCGGTAGCGAACCCTGCTCGACTGCGACGGGCACGGTCCGTAATGTGATCCGCGATCCGTCGGCGGCGAGTCCGATTTCCGGATCGGATCCGCCGTGGAGTAGTTCGTCAGCAAGCGCTCGGGCGATCTCGTCGGCACTTCGATTGGCTCGATCGATGTCGATCGTCTTGACGGTTGCGGCCGGCCACTCGAGTGTGGCCGTGCGGTTGAGGGCGCTGAGCCCGCTCGCCCACGCCCGCGTGGCATCGGAGCCCGCGCATCCGAACGTTCCGTTCTGATCATCGACGGCTACGAACAAGCCACCCTCAGCGGCGGATGCGGCGAAGGTTTTGGCGACATCGAACGCGTCCCGGTTCAACGCGAGCGCCCAGTCGACATCGGCTGCGACGCGCAAGTTGCCGAGGTAGATCAGGCCGGCGCGCCCGATCGAGTCGATCGCCGATGCGAGAACAGCATCAACGCCATGCTCGGCCAGCGCGTGGATGAGTGCGGGGGCGATGCCCCCCTCGTCGTCGGTGACGAGAATCTTGCCGGCGAACAACCCGGGGCTCGGTGTACTGCTCGCTGCGGCCGGACCGGCCTGCACGACGAATCGTCCGAACGATCCGTCGAATCCGCCGGCGGCTTCGATCGTGTTGGTCGCCGTCGATCGGGCACCAAGTTGGCTGCTGAGGTAGTCGACGATCTCGCCGAGTGTTGCCAGGCTCGCCATCACCGTGAGATCGACATCGGGCAGATCGGGCACCAGATCCTGCATGGCGCTCAGGATCTCGACCCGCTTGATCGAGTCGATCCCCAGGTCGGACTCGAGTTCCATCTCCATACTCAGCATCTCAGCGGGGTACCCGGTTCGGTCGGAGACGACCCCCAGCAACAACGGCATCATCTCGATCGACGACAAACCAACCGACACCGACACCGGGGCAACGGCCTCGATCGACGAAGAATTGGCAGTCGGTGAGGACGACACTTGGCTGCTGAGGTAGTCGACGATCTCGCCGAGTGTTGCCAGGCTCGCCATCACC
>CALFRK010000014.1 GCA_937919625.1 uncultured Ilumatobacter sp. | reverse complement strand
ACAACGAAGCAAACATCCATACCCCCATCATGACCAGGGGGTGTCACAGAGTTAGCAAACACCCGCTCGACCACTTAGAAACGGATCGAAATGGGCGTCATGCTGAGGGTGTGCTCGCGTCCTTCCGCCGACTGCGCCTACCAGCGGACATGGATGACGTCGTCCACCTGCTGTGTGACGGCGATTGGCCGTTTCACGCATCGAGTCGGCTCGTGCCGAGCGATGTCTCGGCCATCGAACTCCTCACATCGGACGTGGACTCCTACTGGATCATCAACGGGGACACGCCGGTTGGTCTGATCCGATTGCTCGACCTCGGCGACGTTCAGCACGGCAGCCCGCTGTTCGACATCAGGATCGCCAGCTCACATCGTGGGCGCGGCTTGGGCACCGCTGCGGTCGATTGGCTCACGACCCATCTCTTCGCCAGATTCGATGTGCTGCATCGGATCGAGGCGACGACGCGTGTCGACAACGGGGCGATGTGTCGTGTGCTCGAGCGATCTGGCTATCGGCTTGAAGGACAGCTCAGGGAGGCATGGCTCAACTCGGACGGTTCCAGGACTGACACGGTGATCTACGCCATCGTTCGCACCGAGTTGGCCCGCCTCTGAGTCGGACCGAGCCGAACGCCGGGCGCGACTCGTTCTCGACCAGGCGCAAGACGTCCCGCCGCGAGCGAAGGATCATCAGGATTGTTACTATGGCGGTAGTAGAAATACCCCGACTGCCGATGCGACCCGATTAGGAGCTGATATGACGTCGTTCGATCTCGACCTCTCCAAGTACGACCTCGGTTGGAGCGACGAGGTCGAATACGCGTTTGAGCCCGCAAAGGGCATCAGCGCCGGCGTGGTCGACCAGATCTCGTGGTGGAAGGGCGAACCGCGCTGGATGACACAGATGCGCCAGCGCAGCCTGCGGTTGTTCGAGAAAAAGCCGATGGTCGAGTGGTTCGCGGCCAACATGCCCGATCTCGACTTTCAGGACATCTACTACTACTTGCGCCCCAAGGGCGAGCAGGTCGATGACTGGGACCAGCTTCCCGAAGAGATGATGCGCACGTATGAGAAGCTGGGCATCCCAGAGGCCGAGCGCAAGTACTTGGCCGGCGTGACCGCCCAGTACGAGAGCGAAGTCGTCTACCACAAGAACCGCGAAGATCTGGCCGAGAAGGGGATTTTGTTCTGCGACATGGATACGGCGCTGCGCGAATATCCCGACATCGTCAAGCAGTACTTCGGAACCGTCATCCCGCCAGGCGACAACAAGTTCGCGGCACTCAACACCTCGGTGTGGTCGGGTGGCTCGTTCATCTATATCCCGCCCGGCGTCGAGTGCGAAATGCCGCTCCAGGCCTACTTCCGCATCAACTCCGAGAATGCCGGCCAGTTCGAACGCACCCTGATCATCGCCGACGAGGGCTCGCAGGTGCACTACATCGAGGGTTGCTCGGCTCCCGTGTACACCAGTGATTCGCTGCACTCGGCCGTGGTCGAGATCATCGTCAAGCCGCATGCCCGCGTCACGTACACAACGATCCAGAACTGGTCGCCGAACGTCTACAACCTGGTCACCAAGCGGGCCCGGGTCGAGGCCTACGGTCACATGGAGTGGATCGACGGCAATATCGGTTCGAAGCTGACCATGAAGTACCCGGCCGTCTATCTCGTCGGGGAGGGCGCCACAGGCGAGGTGCTTTCGGTCGCCTACGCGGGCGAGGGTCAGCATCAGGACGCAGGCGCCAAGATGGTGCACGCCGCCCCCAACACGTCGTCGAAGATCGTGTCGAAATCGATCAGCAAAGATGGCGGGATCACCACCTACCGTGGTCTGGTCCGTGTCGACAAGGGCGCCCACGGTTGCAAGAGCCATGTGCAATGCGACGCCCTGATCCTCGATGAAGATTCGGTGTCGAAGACCCTGCCCTATATGGAGGTCGGCGAACGCGACGCCCAGATCGGCCACGAGGCCACGGTGTCGAAGATCGCCGACGAGCAACTGTTCTACCTGATGAGCCGCGGCCTGTCCGAAGAACAGGCGATGGGCATGATCGTGAACGGCTTCATCGAGCCGATCACCAAGACACTCCCGATGGAGTATGCCGTCGAGTGGAGCCGCCTGATCGAACTCCAGATGGAAGGCTCGGTCGGCTGACGCGCTGACCGACGGCATCCAAGGATCGTTCGGATCGTTCGCTAGCCTGCTCGCCATGCCGATGCGGACGGAGTGCAAGAACTTCGAGAGTCGCACCTATTCCAACGGTGACACAGTTCGTAAGTGCAACCTCGATCTGGCGCCCGACGCACCATGGCGCTGCCCCGAGAACTGCCCGAAGTTCGAACGCCGGCTGGCCGACGTGGCGTGGACACACGGGTCGCTCGTCGTTCCACCCACACCGCCCGAACCGGCTGGGCTCGATGACGGCACGGCAGCGGCCCTGCTAGACGAGGCCGAACAGATCCTCAACTCGGCCGGCTCCCGGATCATGGCCGAGTTGCATCAAGAACAGGTTGCCGAGCAGCACCGTCGGCGCGGATTTCGGCGATTCCTGCGCCGCAAACACGGTTCGTGAGCCGAATCCGCGAAACGGCCACCCGTCCGCCGGATTTCCCCTACGCGCGTAGTAGAATTGGTCAACGATGACTGTTCTCGACCTCGAGCAGCTCGCTTCGATCGAGCTGCCAACCACAGACGAAGAGATCTGGCGGTACAGCCGGATTGCCGACCTCGACCTGAGCACCTACCGGCCCGTCGCACACGCCCCGCACGTCGCCGGCCCGGCCGAGTTCGTCGAGATTGATGGCGACACCGTCGATCTGTTCCCCGACGAGACGCCCGACGTCTTCGCCGAACTGAATCGCCGCGCTGCCGCCCAGATCAGGATCGTCATCCCGGCCGGCACAACCGTCGACGAAACGATCTCGATCACCCACACGATCGCCGGCGACGGCGTACTGGTGTGCCCGCGACTGGTCATCGAAGTCGGCGAGAACAGCCAGGTCACGGTAATCGAACGGTTCGTGTCTGGTGCCGATGGCCCGGCGCTCGTGATCCCCGTGCTGCAGTTGCGGGCCGACCAGGCCGCCCGGGTCAACTATCTCTCCATCAACGAGCTCAGCGAGCAGGCCTGGGCGATCGGCAACCAGCAGGCGGTCGGCTTTCAGGACTCGAGCACGTTGTTGGCGTCGGTGGCGCTGGGTGGCGATTATGCCCGGGTTCGTACAGAGGCCCGCTTGTCCGGAAAGGGCGGCTCGACCCGCCAGGTTGCGTTGTATTTTGCCGGCGGAACCCAGATGCACGATTTCCGAACGATCCAGGATCACGACGCCCCGTTCACGCACAGCGACCTGCTGTTCAAGGGCGCCGTTCAGGATCACGCCGCCAGCGTCTATACCGGGCTGATCAAGATCCGCGAGCATGCCCGTGGCACGGCTGCGTTTCAGACCAATCGTAACCTCACCCTGTCAGACGGCGCCTGGGCCCAGAGCGTGCCCAACCTCGAGATCTTCACCAACGACGTGAAGTGCTCACACGCCTCGACTGTCGGCCCGATCGACGAGGAGCAGCGCTTCTATCTCGAGAGCAGGGGTATTCGGCCAGAGATCGCCGAGCGGTTGGTGGTGCTCGGGTTCTTCGACGAGGTGCTGTCGCAGCTGCCCGCCCAGGGCCTGGCCGAAGGCCTGCGAGCCCGCGTTGCTGCCAAGTTGAACATCGGCGAGGCCGCCTCATGAGCACCCAGGTCTCGACGCCCGTGTTCGCCTTTGACCAGATCGAGTCCGGAACTGCACGCAAGGTCGACGTTGGCGGTGTCGCCGTGTCGGTCGTGCGTATCGACGACGATGTGTATGCGATCGGCGACGTCTGCACTCACGCCGACATTTCGCTCAGCGGTGGTGAGGTGTGGTGCGACGAACGCCAGATCGAGTGCCCCAAGCACGGCAGCGCTTTCAGCTTGTTGACCGGAGAACCAGCAACATTTCCGGCCACGCAACCGGTGCCGGTATTCGAAGCGTCGGTGGTCGACGGCCAGGTCGTCGTGACGGTCACGATCAGTGAGGTCACCGGCAGCACGGTCACCGGCAGCACGGTCACCAGCAGTGAGGAACAGTCATGAGCACGCTCGAGATTCGAGGCCTGCGGGCGTCGGTCGCCGGCAAGCAGATCCTGCGCGGTATCGATCTGACCCTTCGGTCGGGTGAAGTTCACGCCGTGATGGGCCCCAACGGGGCCGGCAAGAGCACGCTCTCTGCTGTCATCATGGGCAAGCCTGGTTACGAGGTGCTCGCAGGTTCGGTCACGCTCGACGGGATCGATGTGCTGGCGCTGCCGGCATGGCAGCGGGCGACCGCCGGGTTGCACCTGATCATGCAGTATCCGACCGAGGTGCCAGGTGTCATGCTCGACGCCGTGCTCGGGGAGGCACTGATCAGCCGTGGCCGCGACACCAGCACGCTCGGGCAGGTCTTGCTCGCCGAGGCCAAACGGATCGGGTTCGAAGAGCGCTTTCTGCACCGCCCACTCAACGTCGATCTCTCCGGTGGCGAGAAAAAGCGCAACGAAACCCTCCAGCTGGCTGTGTTGCGGGCCAAGTTCGCGATTCTCGACGAGCTCGACTCGGGTCTCGACATCGACGCCCTGCGCGATTGCTCGCGGCGGGTCGAAGACCTCAGCAATGACACGAGTGATGGCCACGAGCCGATGGGCGTGCTGGCGATCACGCACTACAGCCGCCTGCTCAACGAACTCAAGCCCGACCACGTGCACATCCTGGTCAAGGGACGCATCGTCACGAGTGGTGGCCCCGAGCTGGCCGACGTGCTCGAGTCCGACGGCTACGCCGCGTTTGTGCCAGAAGAAGACCTGATCGACGAGGCGACCGCCTCATCTGGCGGACTCGACGGCCTGTTCGCGCTCTGAACGCCAGACCACGCTGTGGGTTAGATCGCCCGGAGGCGACGGACCCGCTCTTCGGTGGCGGGGTGGGTGCTGAACAGTTTCGACAGGTTGGGGCCGCCGCGCCGGCTCGAGTGGGCCTCGGCGAGCGGGTTGTGGATGTAGGCCTGGGCCTGCGCCGGTGCGACAGCCATCGGCCGCTGTGCAGCGATCACCTCGATCTTCTCGAGCGCCCGCGCCAGCGATTCGCCGTTGCCGAGCAGCTCGGCGGCCCCGCGGTCGGCCTCGAACTCGCGCGAACGTGAGATCGCCATCTGGATCACCGACGCTGCGATCGGGGCCAGCAGCGACATGGCGAGCATGCCGATGACATTGTTGTTACGACGGTCGCGGCCGCCGAACATCGACGAGAACATCGCCATCTGGGCCATGAACGAGATCGCCGTTGCGATCGCAGCCGCCACAGAGCCGATCAGGATGTCGCGGTGTTTGACGTGCATCAGCTCGTGCGCCATCACGCCCTCGACCTCGTCACGGGTGAGTGTTTCGAGCAATCCCTGTGTGGCGCACACGACGGCGTGCTTCGGTCCGCGCCCAGTGGCAAACGCGTTCGGCTGTGCGTTGGGTGAGATCGCCACGGTCGGCATTGGCATGTTGGCGCGCTCGGCGAGGCGCCGGATCATGCCATAGAACTCGGGCGCTTCGGCCTCGGTGATCACGTGGGCCTTGGCCGATTTGAGGGCCAGCTTGTCACTGAACCAGTACGAGCCACCGACCATCACGAAGGCCAGGCCGAGGCCCATGATCAGTGAGGCGCTGCTACCTCCGCCGACGATGCCGGCGACGGCGACGATCAATCCGCCCATGCCGCCGAGCAGAACTGTGGTTTTCATCGTGTTCTTGAACATGCGCGACTGACGATATCAACCCCCGAATCACTACGGTTCGGCCATGCCCCCGTACCGGTCCTCGCACCAGTGACCTGTGTTCAGTGACCAGCGACAAGTTTCTTGGGTGGCGGGTCGTTACCGGCTGCTTTATCGTGCTTACGACATCGTCGGGGCTCGGGTTCTACGGCCTGGCCGTTTACCTCAACGCCCTCAGCAACGAGCGCGGGTGGGACGTGTCGTCGATCTCGCTCGCCACGACCTGGTTCTTCTTCGTCGGTGGCTTTGTGGGGGTGTGGGCGGCCCGGCTGATCGCCAACCACGATGTTCGCACCGTGGCCGCGATCGGAGGAGTAATCGGTGGCATCGCGCTGGCCTCGCTGGGTCAGGTCACCCAACAATGGCAACTGTTCGTCGTGTATGGCGTGTTTGCCACCGGGTGGAGCTTGGCGGGCCTCGTGCCGATGACCACGGTTGTCACACGCTGGTTCCATGCCCGCAGATCGGTTGCGCTTTCGATCGCCTCGACCGGGCTTTCGGCGGGCGGAATTCTGCTCACACCGGCTGCCAAGTGGTTGCTCGACCGCCAGGGACTCAAGGCTGGAACGCCATGGCTCGGCCTGGTCTTCGTGCTCGGCATTGTGCCGATCGTGTACTGGTTGATCACCCCCGAGCCCGGCCCGACCGGATGGCTTCCCGACGGCGAACGTGTCAACCCCAACGTTGCGGCGCCGGCCATCACCGGCACCCGGTATCGCGACGCGATCAAGAGTCGGTTCTTCATCTTCATCACGATCGGTTACGTCCTGGCGTTGGGTGCGCAGGTCGGGGCTATCCAGCAGTTGGTCAAGCTCGTCGAGGAACGCACGACCGCCAACACAGCGGCGTTGGCGACAATGGTATTGGCAGCCACGTCGGTGGTCGCCCGCCTGATCGGTGGGCGGATGGTGGCCTCGATGTCGATGATGCCATTCACAGCGGCGCTGGCGGCTGTGCAGATGGTGGCTTTGGTTGCGCTCGGGTTCGCCGGCACGACGGCGGGGATCTTTGGATCGATCGTGCTGCTGGGCGCAACCGTTGGCAACATCTTGATGCTGCAACCGTTGTTGATCGCCGAGCGGTTCGGTGTCCGTGACTATCCAAAGATCTACAGCCGAGCGCAGCTGTTCGGGCTCGTCGGAACCGCCGGCGGCCCGATGTTGCTGGGTTGGTTGCACGACGCCTCTGGCGGCTACCGAGCTTCATACGTCGCCGCCGGGTGCCTTTCGCTCGGGGGCGCCGTCGTATTTCTGATGAGTGGGTCGAGCACAGCTCCCGCCGAACCGAGCATCGAGGTGGCAGCGTGACAGAGCTGATCGATCGATCAGCTGTGCAGCTGGCCGGCATGATCCGACGCCGCGAGATCTCGGCCCGCGAACTGCTGGCCGCCAGCCTGGCGCGGATCGACCAGGCCAATCCCAACCTGAATGCGATCGTCACGTTGGTGCCAGAGATGGCGCACGCATGGGCGACCGAAGCCGATCAACGAACCGCTTCGGGACAGCCGCTCGGCCCACTTCACGGGCTGCCGATCGCTCACAAAGACCTTGCGTTGACGGCCGGCATCCGCACCACGATGGGCTCGCCGTTGCTTGCCGACTTTCTGCCCGACGAGGACGGCTTGATCGTGCAGCGGCTGCGGGCGGCCGGGGCCGTCACGATCGGCAAGACGAACGTCCCCGAGTTGGGCGCCGGTTCACAGACGTTCAACCCGGTGTTTGGTGCGACCCTCAATCCGTACGACATCACCAAGACGTGTGGTGGCTCTAGCGGGGGAGCGGCGGTGGCATTGGCGACCGGGATGATTCCGATCGCCGATGGCTCCGACATGGGTGGATCGCTACGCAACCCGGCGTCGTTCTGCAACGTCGTCGGTCTGCGCCCCTCGGCCGGTCGTGTACCCAGTTGGCCGAACAGCACACCATGGTCGGCGCTGAGCACATCCGGGGCGATGGCGCGCTCTGTCGAAGACCTCGCCTTGCAGATGCAAGTGATCGCCGGGCCCGACCCGAGGGTGCCGATCTCGCTGTCGGAGCCAGGGTCGATCTTCGCCGAGTTGGCTGAGCTAGATGTGGTCGGTTTGCGGGTCGCCTGGTCGCCCGACCTCGGCCTGCCGCTCGAGCGCGCTGTTCGACTGGCGCTGGCCGATGTGCCCGACCGACTCGATGCGATCGGCTGTGCGGTGACCGAGGCCCAGCCCGATCTGACCGATGCCCGCGAGGTGTTTCAGGTGTTGCGAGCTTGGCAGTTTGAGATCTCTGACGGGGCGATGTACGACCGAGCGCCCGACCAGATGAAAGACACCATTCGCTGGAACATCGAGCAGGCGCGTCGCCTCAGTCTCGTCGATCACGCCCGGGCCACGATCACCCACGCTGCGATCGTCGAGCGGGCGCTGAGTTTCTTCGACGACTACGACGTGTTCGCTCTGCCAACAACGCAAGTGGTGCCGTTCGATGTCGAGCTCGATTGGCCGCGACAGATCGACGGCACGGCGATGGAGACCTATATCGACTGGATGCGATCGTGCTGCGACATCTCGGTCACGGGCTGCCCGGCGATCTCGATGCCGGCGGCGTTCACACCCGAGGGGCTTCCGGTCGGCGTGCAGTTCGTCGGCAAGCCCGGGGGCGATGTTGATCTGCTCAGATTCGCCAGGGTCTGGGAGCGGGCGACCGGCTCATCGCTGGATCGCGCTACGGTCGTTGCGTCGTGAGTGAAGTCCACCGAAATGTCGTGCGGGTGATCGATGCCGGGCGCGCCCTCGGTTTGGTGGTCGAACCGCGCCGCTTTCCCGACGGGGCCAAAACGGCCGTCGACGCCGCCAACGCGATCGGGTGCGAGGTTGCTCAGATCGTCAAGAGCCTGATCTTCGAGGTCGACGGTGAGATCGTTCTGGCCTATGTCAGCGGCTCGAATCAGCTCGACGAGCACAAACTCGCTGCCGCCGCCGGAGGGCTGACATGTAAACGCGTCGATGCCGACGTCGTACGTGAGGTGACGGGGTTCCCGATCGGCGGCGTGCCTCCGATCGGGCACGCCACTGCGCTGCGGGTGTTCATCGATCCCGATTTGCTGCTCCACGAGGTGGTGTGGGCGTCGGCCGGCACGTGGCACGACGTCTTCCCGCTTGCCCCCGATCAACTGCAGCGGGTGAGCGGCGGGATTGTCGTGGAACTCAAGCGGATCACGAAATCGCGATCGTGACCTGGCAACCCGAACTCGACGAGCTGCGCCGCCGCGAGGCGCTCGCCGAACAGCTTGGCGGTGCCGACAAGGTCGAGCGTCAGCACCACTTCGGCAAACAGACCGTGCGTGAACGTGTCGTTCAGATCGTCGACGAAGGAAGCTTTTGGGAAATCGGTAAGACAGCCGGCGTCGCCAAGTACGACGATGACGGCAACCTGCTCGAGTTCACACCGTCGAACTTCGTGTTCGGTATCGCCGAACTAGACGGGCGGCCGGCGGTCGTGTCCGGCGACGACTTCACCGTTAGGGGCGGATCGAACGACGCCTCGATCTCCGCCAAACGCGAGGCTTCCGAGTCGATCGCGCTCGAAATGCGACTGCCCCACGTTCGACTGCTCGATGGGATGTCCGGCGGTGGTTCGGTGAAAACGATCGAGCAGGCCGGCCGCACATACATCCCGGTGCTACCCGGCTGGCACAACGTGATCAACCACCTCAACGTCGCCCCGTCGGTGTCGTTGGTGCTCGGTTCGGTCGCCGGCTTCGGGGCGGCGCGCGCCGTGGCGTCGCACTACTCGGTGATGGTCCGCGGCACATCGCAGATGATGATCGCCGGCCCCGCTCTGGTCGAACAGGCAGGCCTGGGTGCGGTCGCCAAGGAAGAGCTTGGGCATGCCGATATCCATACCGGCAACGGGGCGATCGACGACGCCGTCGACACAGAGGCCGAGGCGTTCGACCGTGCGTTGCACTTCTTGTCGTACCTGCCAACGAGTATCGACGAGCTGCCGCCGATCGAGCACTGGGACGACGATCCCGCTCGCCGCGATGAGTGGCTCTCGAACGCCGTGCCGCGCAATCCGCGGAAGTCTTACGACATGAAGGCGATCATCGCATCGGTCGTCGACGACGGCAGCTTCTTCGAGATCGGTCGGGCCTGGGGCACCTCGATCAGTTGCGGACTGGCCCGGCTCGACGGTGTGCCGATCGTCGTGTTCGGCGAGAACCCGATGATGTATGGCGGTGGCTGGACTGCCGATTCGTGCCGCAAGTTGACGCGTCTGATCGACCTGGCCTCGTTGTTCAAGTTGCCGATTGTGCACTTCGAGGACTGCCCGGGCTTCCTGATCGGGATCGAGTCCGAGCGCGATGCCACGATTCGGTTCGGTACAGAGACCCTGGTGGCGTTGCAGCAGGCTCAGGTGCCGTTGTGCACCGTGGTGATCCGCAAGGCGTTCGGAATCGCCGGGGCAGCCAATCGCCAACCCGGTACCGAGTCGATGCGGATCGCGTGGCCGTCGGGAGACTGGGGATCGTTGCCACTCGAGGGCGGCCTCGAGGTGGCGTACAAGGCTGAACTCGCGGCGAGCGACGAACCGGAGGGTCTCAAGCGTGAGATTGCCGAGCGGCTCAACCGGCTGCGGTCGCCGCATCGTTCGGCCGAGTTTTACGAGATCGAGCAGATCATCGACCCGCGCGACACACGGCCGATGCTGTGTGATTGGGTGCGGCTGGTTCGCCGCACGCTGGTTCCGGCCCCACCCAGCTGGGGATATCGGCCCTGATGCCCAACTTGACCGGTGGTGAGGACCGTCGCCGCGTTGGGGGCAACGTTGCTTCCTGCCCGGAACGAAATGGAGCGACCGATGAGTATTGACGCCTCCATCCCTACGTGGTTGCACGACTTACCGAAGCTCGAGCTGCACGTGCACCTCGAGGGCTCGATGTCGGTCGCGACGGTTCGTGAACTCGCCGCTCGGCATGATGTCGACACGACCGCGATCTGGCCCGACGGTTTGCCTTTGGCGTTCTCGTTCGACGGATTTCCCAGCTTTGCCCGCCAGTTCTTCTTTGGGCTGTCGTTGCTGCGCTCAGGAGCCGACCTGGCCACGATCACCGACGACCTGGCGGCCACCCTGGCGTCCCAGAACGTTCGTTACGCCGAGATCACCACAACGGCCTACACCCACTTCCTCGATCGCGGCGGTCGATCAGGCATCAGCTGGGGCGAGTACCGCGAGGGGCTGAACGAGGGTCGACGCCGTGCCGCCGAGCGCGGGGTCGAGATCGGTTGGGTGATCGACATTCCACGCGATCTCGAGATGCCCGACCAAACGGTCACGATCGAGTACCTGGAGAGCGGTCAGACCCCCGACGGTCTGGTGGCGATCGGGCTCGGCGGGTACGAGGTCGGCTTTCCGGCGGCGCCGTACGCCGAGCACTTCGCCCGTGCCCGTGCGATTGGGCTGCCGGCCGTGCCACATGCGGGTGAGACCGAGGGGGCCGACAGCGTTCGCCAAGCCGTCGAGGTGCTGGGCGCGGTGCGGATCGGGCACGGCGTACGGTGTTTGGAGGATCCGTCGCTGGTCGACCTGCTGATCGACCGCGGGATCATGCTCGAGGTGTGTCCGACCAGCAACGATCTGTTGCAGGTCGTCGAGCGGATCGAAGATCACCCGTTGCCCGAGCTGTTGGCAGCAGGGCTGCGGGTATGTCTCAACACCGATGACCCCGGCTGGTTCGCGACCGACCTCGTGACCGAGTTGGCGATCGCCAGCGAGCTGCTCGGTGTTGATCGTGCGCAGCATCTGGCGATGCAACTCGACGCAGTTGATGCGTCGTTCATCGCACCCGAAATCGCACTCGCACTGAAGACCGAGATCGTCGATTACCCGATCGACGCGTGAGTAGACGTCCAGGCTCGGGTTCGGCCCCGAGTTCGGGCGCCTCAATGTGTCGGGTCGACGGCCGACAGTGCATGGCGGCGTCAGCTGTGCCCGTGACGTGCAGCTGCAGACGGTGCAGATGCTGCAGATGCTGCAGACGGCGCGGGTGGTGCAGATGGCACAGACGGTGCAGACGGTGCAGATGGCCAACGCCAGTCGGTACCTGTCGGCGGGCCTCTGCTGTGTCAGCGTGGAATCCGAGGCGAATTTGGCCGGCGAGGAAATGCAAACGTTGTGTGTGGCGGTCGTTCAGAACGCGGCCGTCAGTTGCTCCAACCCGGACGGGCGCGATTTGGCTTTGGGCGTGGTTCGGTTGCCGGGGGTTCGGTCGTTGGTGGG
>CALFRK010000013.1 GCA_937919625.1 uncultured Ilumatobacter sp. | reverse complement strand
ACGACGAAAGCCGGCACGGTAAGCGCTACCGAGACCTTGCTTCGACGCACGGTCGAACACGCTTACGCCGCCCAGCTCTTGACCGACCTGACGCGCCAGCTCAGCGGTGCCGTCGGGACTGTTGTCGTCGACCACCAGCACCTCGATGTAGGCGCTCACTTCGCGCACGGCAGTGAGCAACGCGACGATGTTTTCGCGTTCGTTATAGGTTGGGAGCACGATGACGCTACGCACAGCGGCCCGACGTTACCTGGCCGATCGAGAGCACCGGACTACTTCGGCGTGAAGGCAACGTGTCAGGCCCACCGCAGATGCCTCCCACGTGAGTGTTTGCGCCCTCGCCAAGGCAGCATCGGCGAAGGTCCGGCGGAGCTGATCGTCGGCGAGCACGTCGACAATCGCCAATCCGAGCAGATCATCCGACACCAGCCTGCCGGTCCGTTCGGCAACCACGCTGCTGCGATGCCCGTTGATGTCGGTGGCGACCGCCGGTGTGCCGCAAGCCGCCCCTTCGGTCAGGCTCAGCCCCCAACCTTCAGCGAGCGAACCACTCACCACCAACCACGCTCGGCGGTAGTGGTCGACCAGGGCAAGATGATCTAGGCGTCCGAGCATCTCGATCCAGTTTCGGCCTCCGACATCATCGATCCTGCGCTGCAGATCGTCGCGCAGTGGACCCTCACCGATGATTGAGAGTCGCAGATCTGGGAACGTTCGGCGGGCCTCGACGGCTGCATCGATAACCAGATCAAATCGCTTGACGGGGGCGAGACGGCCGACCGCGATGATCGACGGACTAGCAGTCTTGTCACCCCCCGGGCAGAACGCCGGGTCGACCCCGTTCGGCACGGCGACGACGCGATCAGGCCGGAATCCGAGCTCGAGCAGTTCATCGCGAGTTGCATCTGAAGGCGTGACGGTCAGGCCCCTCCGGTAGAACGGCGGAGCAATCCGAGTCTCGAGCGCGCGCCCGAATGCTGCCAACGGTCCCGGCAGAATCTGGTCCCACATCGGACCATGTACGTGATGCAGCATCGTGAGCTTCGGGCGGCGGCACCACACCGGCGAGAACCACGGCACTCCGTTCCAGATTTCGACGATCGCGTCGGCGGACCCCATTTGGCGTGTTATCTCTGAGATGACAGCGCGGGGAAACACCGAGTACCGACTGCCACGCCGGATCACTTCATACCCATTGCGCCGATCGATTGCGGGCAGACCGGTGGCGTGCGAAGTGCGGTGCATCACCTCGAGACCGCGCTCGGCCCATCGGCTCATGAACTCGTTGGCGTGTGCCTCCGATCCGCCGGCGTCGGGATCGTCGAGATCACGCCATCCAAACACGTGGATACGTCGAATCCCTCGATCGAGCAGATCGTGGACATACCAATCGAGATCGTGCTCGGGGCAGGGGGAAGTTGCTGCTTCGTCGGTCATCGGGGCTTGTCCGTTTCAAGCAGCACGACGGACTGGTCACGCCCCGCCACGTACGCGAACAGGTTCCGAACAACGGGCCGCTGGCGCGCCTCGTCACCGTGCCACAGCACGGGTCGCTCAGGTTCCGAACCATCGGCTACGCGACTCTCACCGAAGCGTCGCGCCTGCATCGACCCCTCGAGGCGGTACTCGATACCACGGTCCTGCAGCACGACGCCCATTGTGTATCCAAAGCGATGCCCGAGGTAGAGATGGCTCTGATCGATCACACCGGCTCGATTCTGATCTACATCGCGACGTCGATGTACAGCCACAAGTACGGCTAGCCCCAAAGCAAGCAGCGCCACGAGCATCCAGGTCGACAACGAGATCGCCGCCATCGCCGGTAACACTGCGGCATGGTCAGCCAGCCGCGATACCAGCCAGGCGACCGTAACGACCGAAGCAAGATGTACGGCGATCGCGCCGATGACCGTGCCCCCGATTGGCGCGACCTTGGTGAACGGTGCCATGAGGTCGAGTTGGAGCGGGCCAAGATTGTTGACCTGTCGGGCGATCGCTACCGAACCCGACGACCAGGCACCGAGTAACGGCTGATGTGCCGTCGCCACGTCAATCGATCGGGCCGTGAAATACGCGTCGTCGACAATCGGCACCCACGACGACGTCGCAGCCCTTACCCCAGCCACCAGCAATGGCAACACCGCCGCTGCGACCGCCAACAGTGAGCGCCGACGTGGTGAGATCAGTTGGGGGCCTTCCGTCGTCGCTGGTTCCATGTTCACGTGCCCTGCCGGGCTCGCCCTGCAGGCTACGTGGCGGGCATCGACGCGGGCCGACTGCACCCGTACGAAAGGTCAAGATTCTCGTTGCTGGGCGGGGAATCTGGCTACCGTTGCGGCCGTGTCGACCGAACAACCGCGCGCCTTCGTGCTCGGTGGTTCGTTGCCACGCCGTATCCATCGTGACCAGTGGCCGGCGATGCTGGCAATCTCCTCGGTGCTGGCCGTCATCGCCCTCCCTCTCCGAGGCTTGTACGTAAGCACCGGTGCCTCTATGGAAGAGGGGTTCATGCTGGTGTTCCCAACGCTCGTGCAGCAAGGCCGCGTGCCGAACGTCGACTTCTTGCACCTGTATGGCCCCGCATCGCTGGATGCCCTCGCCGTCTGGTTTCGCGTGTTCGGCGACTCGCTCGAGAGCGAACGAACATTCGGGTTGCTGCAACATTTGGGAATCATCTTCGGGATCTACACGATCACCCGGGCGTATGGCTACATCACGGCGGTGGGGGCGGCGATCGTCTCGGTGTTTCTCGTGCTGACGCCGATCGGATTGGCGGCGCTGGCGTGGCACGGCGGTGTAGCGCTCGGGTTGTGGTCGCTCGTTTTCGCCGTACGAGGGCGGGCCACCGAAAACACATCGAACTGGTGGGTGGCTGGGGGGCTCGCCGGTCTGGCACTGGGATTCCGGCCTGACCTCGCCCTCGCACTTGCGGTCGCCTTCGCCTGGGCGCTGTGGCACCGCCGCGCCGACCTCAAAGTATTCGCGGCCGGTCTGCTGGTCGGTCTGCTGCCGATGTTCATCCATCTCGTGCGGGCTGGTCCTGTCGCCGCCATCGAGGGCATGCTGATCGATCCAGTTTTCCGTCTGCGTCCCGGCCGCGAGCTGCCACGACCACCGAGCTGGGGGCAGGTCGACGGGGCCCTACAGGCGGTCGCCGAGAGCTTGCCGCCGTGGTGGCGGTTTCCGGCACTTGCCGCCAGCCATCAGCTCTTCATCTGGTTCTGGTCTGTGATCGCGATCACGGTCGGCGTGGCCGTGTGGGCTGTACGTCATCACCGCTCGACCGGGTCTGTTGTCGGCGGGCCCAGCGATGCTTTGGCTATCGCCGCCCTGTTCGGACTCGGGATCCTGCCGCAGGCGCTCCAGCGGCCCGATTCAACACATTTGGCATGGGTCGCCTTGGTGTCTTGGTCGCTGTTCGTAGTCGTGATTGCCCAGGTTCTGCGGCGCTGGGCGCCGAGCTGGCGACCGGCGGTGCTCGCCACAGCCGCCGTCGGATTGTTGATGTTCGTGGTATGCCCCTTCTACACATACCGCACATACCTGCTGCACAGTCGAGTGTCAGCCGGCAATTTGCCCGTGCCGTTCGAGATCGAGCGAGGTGACCATCGTTTCTGGGTCGGCGACCCGGCAGTGGCGCGTGCGATCGATCAGATGATGCCGGATCTCGAGGCGCTCGCCGAGCCGGGTGACAGCCTGTTCGTCGGTCCCGGTGATCTGAGCCGCACTGTGTACGCCGACACGTATGTGTACTGGTTGTTCAGCGAGCTCGAACCTGGCACCTATTTCATCGAGATGGACCCTGGGCTTGCCGACGCCGAGAATTCGGGCATGGACGCCGAGATCGCGGCGGCCGACTTCGTCGTGCTGACCAACACGTGGGGTGGCTGGACCGAGCCGAACGCCTCCGTCGAATTCGGCTCACCCGAGCACAACCAGGCGGTCGCTGATCACCACTGTCTGATTGGCAGCTACGAGACCAATCTTGTGCTGCTGTTCCAGCGGTGCGAAGGTGGAGGCGGACTGAACCCGAAGGATGTCGCCGGTCGCGCCCCAGGTATCGGTGGCGGCGGGATCGACCCGAATGCTTTGGACTGACCCGCGCCCGAGCATCGCCCGAGCTTTGCCATGACTTCGCCAGGCCTTCAGCCGAGCGGGAGGCGGCGGAAGATCGGGCGCGGCACGTGCCGCAGCACCATGAAGACGTAGCGCAACACGCCGGGCGTCCAGACGGTGTGCTTGCCCTTGCGGATTCCGGCCGCGGCCAGTTCGCCGACCACACGCGGCGTGGTCGCCAATGGCGCCGATTTCAGTCCGCGGGTCATGCGGCTGTGCACGAAGCCGGGGCGGATAACCGTGACCTTGACACCAGAACCCGCCAGCGAGTCGCCGAGCCCCTGGGCGAATGCGTCGAGGCCTGCTTTCGATGAGCCGTAGACAAAGTTGCCGGCGCGTGCCCGTTCGCCGGCCACGCTCGATAGCACGGCGATCTGCCCGTGGCCCTGCCGCCGCATTTGGGCTGCGATCGCCAGCGAGGTGCTGACCGCGCCTGTGTAGTTGACATGTACAGCCTGAGCGGCGGCGTGAGGATCATCGTCAAACTGGGATTGGACACCGAGTACGCCGAACGCCACGATCGCGATATCGATGTCGCCGTGTTCGGCGGCGAGCTTGCGTACGAAGCCGTCGTGGGTCTCGGTGGCGGCGGCATCGAAGTACTCGACCGCGACGTGCAGTCCGTCGGCCGCGAACCTTTCGGGTTGCGCCTCGTCGGGTCGACGGCAGGCCAACACCAGGGTTTGTGTCGAGACCGATAGCAGCTCGTCGACGATCGCCCGACCGATCTCGCTGGTGCCGCCCAGCAGCACGATCGTCTGGGGTTCGTTGAGTGCGTTCTGCATAATTCCGTTCAGTTCGTTCGGAAGGGGGTCAGCCCAAGACGGCGGCTGAGATCGCTGGCCCAAACACCGGCCGGATCGACGCGTTCGCGGATCGCCAGCCATTCATCGAGTCGCGGATAGCCGCGCCGCACTGCCGCTGGGCTGGTCTGGAAGTCTTTGGCCAGGTAGTGGCGCCCACCGGCGTCTAGCACCAGCGTGTCGAGCCCATTCAGCAGCGCGGACAGGCCCGCACGTTCGGCACGCACATCGATGGCCAGCGTCCAGCCTCCGATTGGGAAACTGAGATGGCCAGGGTTTCCGGCCCCAAATCGCTTGAGCACCGTGAGGAAGATCGGCAGAGTGGCGGCCGATATCCGCTCGATCACCGCACGCAGCACGTCCTCAGCCCCGAACGGTACGACGAACTGGTATTGCAGGAAGCCCTGACGCCCGTAGACGCGATTCCAGTTGCCGACCAGGTCGAGTGGATGGAAATAGGCCGGAATCGACTGCAACTCGCCCTGCCGTACGAGTGGGGCCTTGCGGTACCAGAGTTCGTTGAACGCTGTGACCGAAAGCCGGTTGATCACACCGGGGGCAGGCACGATCGGCGGCACCGCCACGATCTGCTTGGCGTCAAAACAAAGTGGATCGGTTGCCTGACTCGCCGCGAGTTGGGTGGCGGTGGCGTGCTCTGCGTTGGTCAGCACACCGCGCCCGAGGTGCTTGCCCTTGGCGAGCAGGTCTATCCAAGCCACCGAGTACCGGACGTTGGAGTCGCTCGCAGCCATCCGCGACATGATGTCGTCGAGGTTGTCGATCCGGCGGGTCTCCACCGACATGCGGCTGCTGTCGACCGGGATCAGGCGAAATGTGGCGTCGATGATGACGCCCGTCAGGCCCATCCCGCCGACCGTTGCCCAAAACAAGTCGGGATCGTTGTCTGGCCCGACCGTGACAACCGTCGTGTCGGCGAGCATCATCCGCAGACTGGTGACATGGTCGCCGAACGACCCGTCAGCGTGATGGTTCTTGCCGTGGATATCGCTGGCGATCGCTCCACCGATGGTGACGAAACGTGTGCCAGGCGTGACCGGTACGAAGTACCCACGCGGCACGATCACCGCCAGCAGGTCGTCGAAGCTGACCCCTGCCCCAGCTGTAACCGTGCCGGCAACGTCGTCGATCACGATGTGCTCGTTGGTGGGCGCAAGCCTCAGCACGTGGCCGCCGGCATTCTGGGCCGGATCACCGTACGAGCGACCAAGCCCGCGAGCGATGCCTCCGCGGGCTGGCAGGTCTTTCACCGCCGCCGCCAGTGTGCCGGCGTCAACGTCGACCAACTCGGTCGCGCTGGATGCCGCCAACCCCCAGCCCGCAAGCAGGGCGCGATGACCGCGAGAAGCTGGAACAGAGGTGGTCACAACGACTCCACGATACCGACGCCAGTCGGTTCACATGGTTCATCGCGGGGCTGGTCTCTTCGCCCCGCCTTGTGCGGTTCTGAAGGTCAGGTGACGACGCCGGTCTGCCATGGGACGAACTCTTCTTCGCCGAAGCCGAGCGCTTCGCTCTTGGTGGGGCGACCACTGGCGGTCTCGAGGATCAGTTCGAACAGGCGCTGACCGACCTCGTCGACGGTCTCGTCACCAGTGGCGATCGTGCCGGCATTGAGATCCATGTCACCCATCATTCGCTCGTAGACGCTCGTGTTGGTGGAGATCTTCAGGCCAGGTGACGGGGCGAAGCCCGACACGCTCCCGCGACCGGTGGTGAAGCAGATCAGGTTGCAGCCTGAGGCGATCTCGCCGGTCACCGAGGCCGGGTCGTAGCCCGGCGAGTCCATCACGATCAAACCCTTGCGCCCGATCGGCTCGGCGTACCTGAGCACATCGACGAGCGGGCTCGTGCCACCCTTGGCGACCGCGCCCAGAGACTTCTCGGCAATTGTAGTGAGCCCGCCGGCCTTGTTGCCCGGCGTCGGATTGTCCTCCGGTTCGCTGTATTGACGCCACCACGAGAGCCTGTCGAGCAGCTTTTGCGCGACGTCGCGGTCGATCGCACGACGGACCAGCAGATGCTCAGCACCGTGCATCTCCGGTGTTTCGGCCAGCACCGCAGTGCCACCTTGACCGACCAGCAGATCGGAAGCCCGACCCAACGCTGGGTTGGCGGTGATCGCCGAATAGCCATCGGAGCCTCCGCACTGCAATCCCAAAGCGATCGCCGAGGCCGGAACCGTCGTGCGCCGGTCGGTGGAAGCCACCTCGACCAACTCACGCAGTGCCGCTAGGCCGACCTCGACCGTTGCCGCACTTCCGCCCTGCTCCTGAATAGTCATGGCGCGCAGCCGCTCGCCGGGAACCAGGTCATACTCATCGAGCAGACCGGCGACCTGATTGACCTCGCAGCCCAACCCCAAGATCAGCGCCCCACCGACATTGGGATGCGTGGCATAGCCGGCGATCGTTCTGCGAAGGTTGGCTAGCGACGCACTGTCGACCCCGATCCCACAGCCGCCCTGGTGGGTGAGCGCCGAGATGCCGTCGACGCCGTCGGCCAGGCCGAGTTCTCTGGCGCGTCGAGCGATCAGCTTCGCCACCGAAGCCGAGCAGTTGACGGTGGTCAGCACAAGAATCTGATTTCGTGTGCCGATCCGCCCGTCCGAGCGTACATAGCCCTCGAAACTTCGGCCGTCGGTGGCGGGTGCAGGGACGAGATTGGTTGCGGCGTCGGCGGCGCTGACGGGACGCCGATCGGGGGCGACGTTGTGACTGTGAACATGGTCGCCGGCAGCGATCGACTGCGTCGCTACACCGATGATCTCACCGAGCTTCACAATTTGATCACCGACGGCAAGGTCTGTTCGGGCAAGTTTGTGTCCGCGCATCTGATGGGCCTCATCGACCACCACGACGACCGTGTCGGATGGGTGCAGCAACACTGTTTTGGCAGTCATGAGATCCTCCGTCGATTCCACAAGCGATCGACCGGACACTACGCAACACAGCCGTTGGTTCAGCCACGCTGGTCCGGCGACACGAACCTGCGCTCGCCCTCGGGCCCGCCGACTACCCTTACGTGGGATCACTATCAATGATTGAGATACTGGGCCTGTGACTATCTGCACTACCTGTACGCTGGGAGTTTGTTTCCCATACGAACGCATGTACGATCTGGTTATGTCCCGCCGACCCACCCCGATCGGTTCCCCGGATGGGCCCGGCGCGGTCGACATCGAACATGAAATCTCCGAAATCGCCGGCGCGTTGAACCTCATCAACTCGCGCCTGGTCAAAGTCGCCGAACGGGCCCTCGAACGCGGCGAATGGATCGGCCACGGCATCCACTCCCCGGCCCAATGGCTCGCATGGAAAGCCGGAATGTCACCGCAGCACGCCAAACAGATCGTGCAAATTGCTGAACAACGCGCATCGTTCCCGTTGGTGATCGATGCATTCGATCGCGGTGAGTTGACCGTCGATCAGGTTCATGTCGTCGTCACCCGCGCCCCCGCCTGGGCCGACGACCGGGTCCTCCATTTCACCAAGAACGCCTCCGTCGTCCAGCTACGCCGAGCGATCCGTGCCGGTCGCTTCGAAGGCGATCCCGACCAACCCGACCCCGAGCCGCGTCGCGAGGATCGCGAACGCCTCTCGACCGGCAACACCGATCAGGGCCGTTGGCGGATCAATGGAGAACTCGACATCGAGCGCGGTTCGATCGTCGACAACGCGCTCAGCGAAGCTCGTGACTCGTTGTTCGAACAAGGTCACACCGACGCCACGTGGGCCGATGCCCTCGTCGAGATCGCCCAACGCTCGCTCGACGCCGTCGCTGCCGAATCACGTCGTGAGCGCTTCAAGACGTGGGTCCACCTCAGCGCTGACACCGGCGACGCGACACTCACCGCCGGGTGGCGGATTCCGATGGCGGTTCGTGATCGCGTGTTGTGCGATGGCCAGATCCAACCGGTTTGGGAGCGCGATGGTGTCCCATTCTCGGTCGGGCGCTCACAGCGGATCGTGCCCGACCGCACCCGCCGCATCGTTGAGCACCGCGATCGTGGCTGCCGGGTGCCGGGCTGTACGGCTGACCGGTTCGTCGAGATCCACCACATCATCCACTGGCTCAACGACGGCCCAACAGATACCTGGAACCTCATCTGCCTGTGCCCCAAACACCACCGAATGCACCACCAAGGCCGACTCGGCATCACCGGCAACGCCGACCAAAAATGTGACCTCACCTTCACCGACTGGCAAGGCCGAGCAATCGACCCCGCCGGCCAACCGATCCTCCCCACCGGCCCACCACCCCAGCCTGTCGTGCCCTACCAACACCCGTGCGGCGAACGCATGGATCTGAACTGGGTCGGGCTTGGCTGGGCCCACGACAACGCCCTCAAACACCGACGACAACAGGCCCGCCAGCGCTCTGCGGCGGATTGGATGCCGTAGGGACCCGCCTCAGGGGTCAGTTCGTGACGGTTGCCTCGAACAGGTAGCCGTCCAACAGGCCCTGGCGTTGTGCGGTGACGTGGTCGGCCGGGTGGCGTTGGCGAACCCCTGGTGCGCAGCTTTACCGTGATCCGTATGGCGCCTGTGGCGTTCGCGGCCACGGGAGCGGTACGGCGGACCCTTCGGGCGCGCCGGACGGGTCAGGGGCTCACTGCGAGATGACACGCGACTTCGGTGTGGTGATCCCGGCGACGAAGTAGGAGACGGCGGCGATCAGGACCGCGGTCCAAAGTCCGAATGCAACCTTGGCGTCCGTACCCCACTCATCTCCGAGGATGGGGAGACTGACGAGGTAGATGAACGGTAGTGACACGGCGAGGACGGCCGCGATCTTGAGGCGCTTGCGCCGGAATTGGCTGGCATCGACCGCATCCATCGAACGCGCCAACCTGCCGCGTTGCGTGATCGCCACGACCGCCGCGAGCGGCACAAGCAGCACGCCGAAATACAGACCGATGAACAGGCTGATGATCCCGGCAGACGCCATCGCTATGGTCGCCACGATCAAGACCGTAAAACTGCGTTCTTGCTTCATGAGTGTCTCCATTCGGTAACGCGGGAGTGTGACGACGAGGTCGAGCGTCACCCGTCGCCACGCTCTGCGTGGGCCAAGTTCAGCGGACAGGTCGGTGAGGGTCTGCACGAGGTCGTCGCTGTAGCGATCTCGGAAGTCGCGTGGATAGAGCACCAAGAGGCTCCGATACGCCCGAATCGCTGACCCAGCTCTCATCTCAGGCCAGACCCGGACGCAGGTTCGAGCGGGCGATGCTCACGAGTGTGGAGAGTCGGTTGCTCTCGGCCCGGCAGACGGCCTGCCCGAGTCCGGTCAAGCAGTAGTAGCGGCGGCGTTCGTCGTCGTTCGATGACGGACGGTGATCAGACTCCTCCACGAGATCACGCTCGACCAACTTCTTGAGCGTGCCGTACAGCGTGGCCGGGCCCATGCGAACCACGCCCCCCGAGGACTCTTCGACGGCTCCCATGATGGCGTACCCGTGACGATCACCAGCCGTGAGCGCCACGAGTACGTGGAACTGGGCCTGGGGCAACGGAAGCAACGAGCGCGGGTCGGGAGATGGAGTAGCGCGATCCCTTACCACCCGACCGTTCTGGTCGCGAAACTGCCGCACCGTCTCGGCCACTTCGCGACCAGAACGGGGTTCAACTCGGAGGACCGAAGCGAACCGGCACGTCGGGCGGCCAAGTTACGAGGTGCGTGGATCAGTAGGGCCACTCGGGTGTGGGACGACCGAGTTTGGCCAGCAGCTTGCCGAGCCCCAGTGACAGCAGCACCTTCAAGCCGACGTTCTTGGCGAACCATGGCAGTTGGGCGAGCTGGCGGGCGGCGTTACTCCCCCGGCTGTGGTCCGGTGAAACCTCGTAGATGGCGAGCGACCGCGACCTCGCTACGTACCGAAACCTTTTGCTCAACAGGAGCTCGCGCAGAATTGCCAATGTGACGCCGATCGAAGAGAAGGAGTCGTGGATCAGCATCCGGCCGCCGGGCCGAACCCTGGCGCCCCAGTCTCTGATGTCGGCACGCGCCGATCGGTAGCGATGCGCACCATCGATGTACAAGAGGTCGATCTCGCCACCGACCATCTTGTGAGCGCGATCAGAGAACTGGCGGACGTGGGTGACACGATCGCTAACCCCGGCCGTCACCAGATTGGCTGTGAACCGGGCGTGGTCGTCGCTGGCCTCCTGTTCGAAGCCGTCGAACTCTCGTGGGCCACGATCGTTACCGGCGTGCGGGTCGACCGCGACAATTTCGACCCCTGGAGCCGCCGACAATCCGAGCACGATCGTGGAACGGCCACGGAAACTCCCGATTTCGACGATACGGCCCTCAGCGGGACACGCTGCGCCAGCCTGATAGAGCGCACGACCTTGCCCCTCGGTCATCCAGCCCTCGACATCGGTAACGGCCTGCCATGCCTCGTCGAAGCTCATATGTAGACAGCCATCCCGAACACGATCACCCAGACCAACCCGAGCACCTGGAGCACCCGATCTCGGCCAAAAACCTCCTCTGGGGCGGCCCCATGACCCTGATCGAGCACGAGCGCATAACGAAGAAAGGCCGTCAGCATCGGCACGATCGAAAGCTCGTAATACGGCAGATGACTTCCGGCCAACTCCTTGGTCTCGAACGCCCAAACGGCGTAGCTCACCAGCGCTCCTCCACAACTGACGGCCAGTACGAAGCGCAGATACCCATCGGTGTACTCAACGAGTGTTGACCGAATCTGATGGGCATCGTCGCCCAGTTCGCGCGCCTCCGCGTAGCGCTTGCCCGCAACGATGAACAGTGACCCGAAGGTGGTCACCAGCACGAACCAGCTCGACATCGGAACGTCCACAGCAACAGCCCCCGCCGCGGCTCGCAATACGAATCCCGAGGCAATCGCCACCATGTCGAGCACCGCAACGTGCTTCCAGATCGCGCTGTAGCTCAAGGTAACCACCATGTATCCGCCCAATACGGCAACCGGCTGCCATCTTGCCGTGAGAGCGGCAACGCCGAGTGCCAAGAGTGGTAGCAGCGTGCCCATGATCTTGGCCGTGGTGAGACCTACCTCACCGGACGCCACAGGTCGTTTCGACTTGGTTGGGTGGGCACGGTCGGCCTCGACGTCGAGCACGTCGTTCCAGAAGTAAGTGCCACTCGCTCCCAGACAGAAGGCGACGAATACCAACAATGTCTTGCCGAGCGCCGATGGCTGATCGAGCACGCCGGCAGCGCCAGGCGCGGCAAACACCAGAATGTTCTTGAGCCACTGTTTGGGGCGCGCTGTACGGAGGATCTGGTTCATCGGTCGTGTCAAACGGTCGGGGCAACGCTAGCGAGCGGGTCGCCGACCCAGACGGAATGATTTGCGAACTCGAGCATCGCCCGGTCACCGTTCGAATCGCCGTAGGCCCAGATCGTGGCGTCGCCACGTTTGACCCCACGTGATCGCATCCATTCCGATAATCGCCGTACCTTCTCAGCACCCCGGCAGTTGGCGCCCACCAGACGGCCAGTGCAACACCCTGCTGGATCGAACTCGACACGGGTCGCCAAAACGTCATCGACACCGAGGTGATCGCCGACAAGGCGCACGTACTGCTCATACGAAGCCGAGACGATCACGATCTGGTGTCCTTGCTGGCGGTGCCACCCAAGCCGCGCCACCGTGTCGTCACGCAAACCGTCGTGGATGATCCGGACCGCTAGTTCGGCGGCATGTCGGTCGAAGTTGTCACGGCTAACGCCTCGCAGCGCTGCCTCGCTGGCGACTGCCCGCAACGCATCCCGATCGCGTCGTGCGACGGCCGGCAAGACCCGGCCAGGACGGACAAGCAGCCCACCGACGAGTCGACTCGTTCCGGCAACCCGCCGCAGGAACGGCACAACGCTGTCGCGTCGGGTCAAGGTGGCGTCGAAGTCGAAGGCGGCGATCGTGGTTGTGGTCATCTGAACGACTCGTCGAGCATCGTCCAGAAGTTGGGCCAGCTCTTTGAGACGACACCGGGGTCTTCGACCTCGATCCCCTCCGCGACCGAGCCGAGCACAGCGAACGCCATCGCCAGCCGGTGGTCGTGATGGGTCGCCAGGAGGGCGGGCCGCAGTGATGCCGCCGACGGCCTGATGTCGAGCCCGTCATCGGTTTCGGTGATGTCGACGCCCGCCTTGCGCAACTCCAGTGCCAGATCACCGAGCCGGTCGCTCTCTTTGTCCCTGATGAACCCGACGCCTCGGATCCTGCTGGGTGTTTCGGCAACGGCTGCTACCACCGCCATCGTTGGAACCAGGTCGGACACATCGGCCATGTCGATATCGATGCCCACCAACGGTCCGGATCGGCGGACCCGGACCAGGTCGTCGGGGCGCTCGACCTGGCAACCCATCTCCGCCAGATAGTCGGCGAATCGGGCATCGCCCTGCAAGGCGGCCGCACCGAGTCCGACGACCTGTACCACTCCGCCGACAACGGCGGCGATCGCCAGCGGGTAGCTGGCCGACGACGCATCCGGCTCGATCGTTATGTCACTTGGCCGATAGGTGCCAGAGGCGACACGAATCAGGTCGATACCGACTTCGACGTCGTCGCATCCGAACCAGCCCATCACCGCCGCCGTGAGCTCGACATAGGGCCGCGAAATGAGGTCGGTGGTCAGCTGCAACCGCAATCCGCCAGGAAGATACGGACCGATCAACATCAACGCCGACACATGCTGACTGGAAACGTCACCCCGGATCGTCGCCAAGCCTGTGGACGGTGGCCCGTGGATCGTGGTGGGCAGGTTGCCGAACGCCTCGCTCGGCGTCACCGCGACACCGAGCTGGGTCAGCGCCTCGTGGAGCGGACCGAACGGCCGACGTCGCAACGGAGGGTGACCATCGACCGTTACGGGGCCGTTCGCGAGAGCTGCCACCGCCGTCATGAATCTCGACGTCGTACCGGCCAGACCAGCGTGCAGCGTGTGCGCTCCCTCGGCCCAGTCGGTGCCGATGCCCGTCACCGATACTCGATCGCCGACGAGTTCGGAATTGACACCGAGTTCGCGCAGGCAACCCAGCATTGCCACCGTGTCGTCGCCATCGGGCAGATTGGTCAGCTCGCTGGTTCCGTCGGCCAACGCCACGCACACCAGAGCCCGATTGGCGATCGACTTCGAGCCTGGCACCGACACGAGCGCGTCAACGGGGCCAACGAGCGGCCGGATCAGACGAGTGGTCACCATCGGTCAGACGAGCGGTGAGACCGCAGGCTTGAACCCGCGAGCGATCAGGCCACCGCGGAACACCTCGCTCGCGGCGGCGTCGACCAGCACGACGGCAATACCTCGATTGCCTTCGGCCATGTGGACGACCTCGAAGTTTGAGATGTTGACGCCAAGATCGGCCGCCAGGGTGAACACCTCCGCAGCAGCACCCGTACGATCCGGAATCGGGATACGGACCTCGGCGAAGGTCTCGGGGTGGGCGACGCGCCCGGGGAGATTGGTGCGAGCCTCACGAGCCGAGACCAGCAGGGACTGGAGCGCATCGCGATCTGCGGCATCGATCACCGCGCGGATATCCGTGAGTCCGTCGATCAACCCGCCGAGCGCGGTCACGATCGCCGGCCGATTTTCGGCGCAGATGTCGAGCCAGATGCCAGGATGCCCGGACGCGATCCGAGTCATGTCGCGGAAGCCGCCGGCGGCGAGCCGCAACAACGCCGCGTGTTCGTCGGCGCGGTCGGACGCCAGCTTCATCAGTGTTGCAGCGGCCAGGTGCGGCACATGACTGACCACAGCGACGACCTGGTCGTGCTTCTCGGGCGTGAGAGCGACCACTTCGGCCCCCAACTGCCGGACGACACCGCTGACCGTTTCAATCGTGTGATCGTCGGTATCGGCGATCGGGGTCAGCACCCACACCGCTCCGTTGAACATCTCGCCGTCGGCGCCATCGAGGCCGTCGAGCTCGCTGCCGGCCATCGGATGCCCACCAACGAACCGCGGGTCGTCACACGCCACACATACGGTCGCTTTGACCGACCCCACGTCGGTTACAGCACCGTTAGTCTCGCTCAGCGCTCGTTTGACCTGATCGACTACGGCCAGCACCGGAACCGCCACGAACGTAACGGTTGCGTCGATAGCCAGCCCAGCCTGATCGATGATGGCGGCTTTGATAGCCCGACCAACTGTCGCTTCTGACAGATCGTCACCGTGAACTCGCCACCCGCGTTGGCGGAGACCGAGCGCGATCGAGCTGCCGACCAGCCCGAGACCGATCACGTTTGCCGTGCGCTGCGGGGCACTCGATGACTCAATCACGAGGGCTGATCGTACCGGCGAGCCTGTTCGGCGACCGCCTCTGTTAGCGCCCGCCGCTCGCCGGTTGACAGTTCGCGGTAGTCGCCCGGTCGAAGTGAGCGATCGGTGATCGGCCCAACCCTGGTGCGTACCAATCGCAAGACGGGGTGCCCGAGCGCGTCACACATTCGACGGACCTGACGATTTCGCCCCTCGTGGATCGTGAGCCGGATCACGCCCGGTGTCGGCTGCGATGCCTGAGCCGGTGCAGTGACGCCATCATCCAACTCGACACCATCGCGGAGGCGACGCAGCTCACCGGCGGTCAGGTTGCCCTTCACGTGCACTAGGTATTCCTTCTCGACACCATGGCTGGGATGCGTGATGCGATGTGTGAGTTCACCGTCGTTGGTGAGCAACAAGAGGCCCTCGGTGTCAGCATCGAGCCGACCGACCGGAAAGACCCGAGGGTCCGATGGCACCAGGTCGACGACCGTCTTGCGGCCATGGGTGTCCTTGGCGGTGGTCACGACACCACTAGGTTTATTGAGCAGGTAGTACACGAGACCCGGCTTCACGCCCAGAGGGGCATGATCAACCTCGATCAGGTCATGTTCGGGATCGACCCGCCGGCCGAGTCGAGCGACTTCACCGTTTACAGTGACACGCCCCTCGGCGATCAGCTCCTCGCAGACGCGTCGGCTGCCCCATCCCGTTGACGCCAGCACCTTCTGCAGCCGGTCGCCACCGGGAAGCTGCCGACTTTGCTCAGCTAGCTGTTCCCACAGCGGGGGCTCGGGTTCGACGAAATCAGGCGATGGAGGATCCGTCATCACCCACCTGCTCGGTCTTGGGATGCACACGCAGACCCTGCTCGAGAGCCTCGACGATGTCGGCGTCGGGAATGAACTCGGCGATCGGTGGTAGGTCATCGAGTGTGTCGATACCGAGCTTCTCGAGGAACTGAGCCGTGGTGCCGAACAAGATCGCCAGGCCAGGGCCTGGGTCGCGGGCGACCTCGTCGATATAGCCGCGGGCTTGAAGGGTGCGGATCACGCCATCGGGATCGACCCCGCGAATCGAAGCCACCTGGGCACGCGAGATCGGCTGCTTGTAGGCGATGATCGCCAGCGTTTCGAGAGCGGCACCCGACAGTCGCGCTTTCTGATCGTGCAACACGAAGCGCTCGACATAAGGGGTTTGGTCGGGGTGGGTTTGGTAGCGATACCCGCCCGCCACACGGCGCAGCTCGAATCCGCGCCGCTGAGCCACATACTCGGCGGCCAACTCGTCGCACCACCGCTCGATCGAGGCGATCGGCTGCTCGATCAGCTGCGCCATCAGGTCGGTGGGCACAGGGTCGTGCGAGACCATGATGACGGCCTCGATCGCACGCTTGAAGGATGCGATTTGATCTTGTACCGGAAGCAGCTCGTCAGACATGGCGCAGCAACCCTACGGCCTCAGCCGTCGTAGGCGTCGATCAGGATGCTCTCGACCGACACGTCGTCGGTGGCGCACCAGGTGATCTCAATATCGCCGAACCGATGCGGCTGATCGAGATCGACATAGCCCTGCTTGAACAACTCGAGCACGGCTAGGAAACGCACGATGACTTCGAGCCGGTCGGCCAAGTCGGCGGTGAGCCGGCGGAAGCTGATCTTGCCAATCCGCGGAAGCTCGTCGATCAGTTCGCCGACCGCCTCGGCAACCGTGATCTTGATCGGGTCGACGTGGAACAGGTCGACGATCGGAATCGGCCGCGGGGTGAGGGCGCGTATCGCTGCACTTTGGAAGCGACGCAAACTGGTGCCCTCGAGCAGGTCGGGCATCATCCCGGCGAAACGCTCGTCGGCACCGACGGTGCGGGGAAACGAAAGATCGGCCTCGTCGGCGAGTTGATGGAAGATCTGGGCGACATCTTTGAATGTCTTGCACTCGATCAGGCGAGCGAGAAGAAGATCGCGTTCTTCCCACAGCGCAAACTCATCGTCGATGTCGATGTCGTTCGAACCGGGCAGCAGGCGGCGGGTCTTGAGTTCGACCAGCGTGGCGGCGATCAGCAAGAACTCGGTGGCGACATCGAGGTCGAGCGACTGGAGCTTTTCGATCTCGATCAAATATGCGTCGACGATGCGCGACAGGTCGATCTCGTAGAGGTCGACCTGCTCTTTCAGGATCAGCTGCAACAACAGGTCGAACGGACCGTCATAAAGCGGGGTGTGTACGTCGATGGCCATCTCCCTACAGGTTACCCGGTGTAGTTACATCGGTGTAACCAGCGGCGCCGAATCGAGGGCCGGCACCCTTGCTCGGGTCGATACCGGCGACCTTCCACATGCGTTGGCTTGCCACCCTGATGCCGGGTGCGACTCAGTCGAGGGTCCAGCCGGGGGCTTCGCCGGTTTCGAGCTCGATCACCCGTGCCTTGGCATGACGCCAGGCGAGATCGGCCTCCGCCACACCTCTCCCTGATGCACGGGCCGACTTGGCCGCGCCGATCGCCTTGTCGAGGCGTCTTCGTGCGACACGAATTGCCTCTGCGTGATCGGCGGCGATTTGCGCCAGGCGAGCGGCCTCTTCGCGTTCCGCCTTGATCCGCTCGCGTTCGACCAGCGCTCGCTCATCTGACCTTTTGACGGCGGCCGCGAACCGAACGAGCGGATCAGAACTTTCTGGACGTTGTTTGTTGCGGCCTCGCCGAGCAGGCATACGGTGACTCTACGAACTGAAACCTGGGGCCTGCCAGTCAGGGCACACCAGGTAGCCTCGCTGACCGTGACTCGAGTGCTTTCTTGTATCCAACCCACCGGCGATGTTCACCTGGGGAACTACCTCGGTGCGCTGCGGAATTGGGTGTCTGGCCAGCACGACAAAGACGTCTTTCACGGCATTGTCGATCTGCATGCACTCACGATCACCGAGCAGCCAGACGTCCTCGGCGATTCCACGCTGAAACTAGCGGCGATGCTGTTTGCGATCGGGCTCGACCCCGATGTTGCCACGGTGTTCGTGCAAAGCCACGTCACCGAACATTCCCAACTCGGTTGGATCATGGAGTGCACGGTGTCGTTTGGTGAGCTAAGTCGGATGACCCAGTTCAAGGACAAGACGGCCAAACGGGTAGGCAACTTCATCTCAGCCGGCCTGTTCACATATCCGGCGCTGCAGGCTGCCGACATCGTGCTGTACGATGCCAACGAGGTACCGGTCGGCGACGATCAGCGCCAACACGTCGAGATCACCCGCGACATCGCGATCCGGTTCAATCATCGTTTCGGCGACACGCTCGTGATCCCCGAGGCCGTCACACCCAAAGCAGGAGCGCGGGTGATGGACCTCCAAGACCCGACTTCGAAGATGTCGAAGTCGTCCGACAGCGATGCCGGGTGCATCATGATGCTCGACGATCCCAGGGCGATCCTGAAGAAGTTCAAACGGGCGGTCACCGACTCGGACTCTGAGGTCTATTACGACGTCAAGGCCAAGCCTGGGGTCAGTGGTTTGATCGACATTTTGGCGGCGGCCACCGACCAAGACCCCGTCACCCTCGCCACTCACTACCAGCAGTACGGCCCGCTCAAGAACGACGCCGGCGAGGCGGTCGTGGCGATGCTCGAACCGATTCAGGCTCGTTATTACGAACTGATCGACGACAAGGCCGAATTGACCCGACTCTTGCGTGTCGGTGCCGACCGCGCCCGCACGGTCGCTTCGGCGACGATTGACCGCGTGCACAACGCGATCGGCTTGCTTCCGGCGTGACGCCGGTCGACCGCCGAATCATCGCACTGGCGCTGCCGGCACTCGGATCGCTGGCCGTCGAACCTGTCTACATTCTCGTCGACACCGCGATTGTCGGCCGTCTCGGCACCGAGCAGCTGGCCGGCCTGGCGATCGCTGCGACGGTGTTGTCGTTCGTGTTCGCAGGTGCAAACTTCCTGACCTACGGCACCACCGAACGGGTGGCCCGCAGGCTCGGGGCAGGGGACCCAGCCGCTGCGGCCAACGTTGGTGTGCAGGCGATGTGGTTGTCGTTGATGTTCGGTCTGCCGGCCGCTCCTGTGTTGTTCTTCGGTGCTCGCTGGCTGACCGGGCTTTTCGGAGCTTCGAACCAAGTCATCGATCACGCTCAGACCTATCTCAGCATCAGCGCCATCGGTGTTCCGTTCTTTCTGGTCACACTCGCAGCGCAGGGAGTGCTGCGTGGCGCCAGCAACTACATGACCCCTTTGTGGGTACTACTCGGCGCCAATCTCGCCAACCTATTGATCGAGCTCGTCTTTGTATTCGTATTCGATCTAGGCGTAGCAGGCTCGGCATGGTCGACCGTGATCGCCCAGGTCGGGGCCGCGCTCGCCTTCTTGTGGATTCTTCGACCTCGCCTGCGAGCGGCATTGATCCGTCTGCCCGACCGCGCTGGTATCGCCCCGTTGATGAGTGCCGGCCGGCATCTCCTGCTTCGCGTCGGTTCGATGCTGGCGGTGTTCGCCGGATCGACCGCCGTCGCAGCTCGGATCGACGAACCAACGCTGGCGGCTCATCAAGTCGTGATGAGTCTGTTTATCTTTCTGGCGCTCACACTCGATGCACTCGCCGTACCGGCCCAAACAATCGTGGCCGAAGAACTCGGCAAACAGGACGTGGCAACCGCTGCGAACGTCGCTCGCAGGGCGGCGCGGCTGTCACTCGTGACCGGCATCGTGCTCTGTATCACCATCGCCGCGTTGGCACCGGTTCTCCCCCACATCTTCTCCGACGACGCGGCAGTCATCAGTCGGGCAACGACCGGCACGTGGTGGTTGGCCGTCATCCTGGTTCCCGGTGCGGTCGCCTTCGCCCATGACGGCATTCTGATCGGGGCCGGTGATTACCGATTTCTCGGCCGGGCCGCTTTCGGGTATCTGATCGTGGTCCTCCCGATCGGCGTTCTGACGCTTCTCTTTCCCCAGCTCGGCATCGCTGGAATTTGGGGCGGTCTGCTGGTCTGGATGCTCGTTCGTGCCGTCGTCAACGACAGGCGAACGCTGCACATCCTCGCTGCGTGAGCGACACCTGAGACCCGATCGAATCGCTTCGACTCAGGCTCGATCGCAGCTTTTGAGAGTTTCATAGGCTGGGCCACGCTCGTCGATCAACTCGACGGTCGCCGAATCTGATCCGGCCGCCTCGGCCAACCTGGCTCCGATCGATTCATGGTCGTGGTACAGCCGGAACCGTTCGGTGCGACGCCCGAACGTCGATGCCAACACTCGGCCCCAGGTACCGAGCCCACAATCGATCTTGCCGACGTCGTGCAATAAGGCCCCCGCCATCTCGGCACGTGTCGCCTCCAACCTTACGGCGCCGAATCTACGGGCGACCTTGGCGGAATGGCGACGGTCCTGATTCGACATTTGCCGCCACAGCACCAGCTCCCCTGGCAGCAGTTGCGCTTGCGCCCACGCCTCGTCGGCGGGCTGTGGTGGCCGGCTCGACAGGGACGTGAAGAAGCGGGCGGCCAGATGATGAGGTCGTGTCAGCATATGCAGCGGCTTGCTCATGGCGACGCCCTGCGGACCGCGCGCGGGTGGGCCATTCGGTACACCTCCCACAATCGTTCCTGGCTGACCTTGGTGTAGACCTGGGTGGTCGAGATTGATGCATGCCCCAACATCTCTTGCACGATCCGCAGGTCGGCTCCGTGATCAAGCAGGTGGGTAGCACACGAGTGCCGCAACACATGCGGCGAAAGATGATCCGTTATGCCCGCCCGGTCTCCGTACTTCCTGATCACGAGCCACGCCCCCTGGCGACTCAACCGACCTCCGCGCTGGTTCAAAAACACGGCCTCGGCGTCGCCACGCCGCCGCCACCGATCAGGCGCCAGTCGGGCGCGTCCCGATGGTGAGAACCACTCGTCCAGCGCGATGCTCGCCGCCGAACCAAACGGCACGATCCGTTCTTTGCCACCCTTGCCGAGCAGGCGAACCAGCGAGTCGTCGAAGTTGATCTCGCCGATCGACAGCCCGACCACCTCGGAGACCCGGGCACCTGTCGCATACAACAACTCGAGCAGAGCACGGTCACGACGGTGCAGCGGCTCGTTGCCGATCACGGCGTCCAACAAGCTGGTGATTTGCAGCTCACTTAGCGGTTTCGGGATCCCAGACGGAACCCGCACCCCATCCAGTCGGGTCGTCGGGTCGTCGGGACGGCGCTGCTCGATGGCGAGATATCGGTGCAGCATCCGCACTGCGGCAATCTGACGTGCGATCGATGATGTCGCACGCTCGGATCCCTTACGTTCGGCGATGAACCAGATCAGGTCGTCGTAGCCAACCGTGATCGGAGTCATTCCACGCTCGACGAGCCAGGCCTGATATTGCCGCAGATCTCGCCGGTAGGCCTGCACCGTGTTACGCGATCGACCACGCTCGCTGGTCATCCAGACGAGGAACTCCTCGACTTCGAGCGGCAATTCGTCGGCGGCCATCGCCGGTCAGCTCACTTGCCGGTCGAGGCTTCTCGCCGTAAACGACGATCGGTCGCCAGCAGTCCGGCGACGGTCTTGGCGTCGCTGATCTCGCCGCTGTCAATCATTGCCAAGCCATCGTCGAGTGCCAGATGGAGCAACTCCATCTCTTGTTCCTCAGGCCCCTGTCGGTCATGTTCGACGGCGGTGCAGCCGGTTGCGAGGAAGATCGAGCAAACCGAATCGGTCATGCCTGGCGATGGAATCATGTCGAGCAGATGCACCATCTCGCCAGCTGCCAACCCGGCCTCCTCGATCAACTCGCGCCGACCAGTCTCGGCGGGGGTCTCGCCGGGCACGTCTCGCATACCAGCCGGAATCTCGATCAAGTTGCGTTGGTATGCCGGTCGGTACTGACGCACCAAGACCACCGATGCAAGACCCTCAGCATCGAAGATCAACGGCACGACTGCGACGGAGCCAGGCGAACGCACGATGTCACGTTTGAACGGCTCGCCGCTTGGCGACTGGAACTCGGCAACGACAACCTTCCAGACATAGCCAAAGTGAACGTCGGTATCGCCGAGATGACGGAAGCTGGTCATGCAGTGGCGTCAAGGCTGTCGGCGGGCGCCGTTGCCTCGTTGAGCATGCGCCGGAGTCCGGGCGGAGTGGCGTCACGCCGAGCCAGTGCGGCACGAATCAGACCACGAAACAGTGGGTGGGCACGATCGGGACGGCTTTTGAACTCAGGGTGGGCCTGCGTCGCCACCCAGTACGGATGGTCGGAGAGTTCGATGAATTCGACCAGCTTTTTGTCGGGCGATGTGCCGCTGCACACGAAACCGGCGTCTTCGAAACGCGACCTGAACCGTGGGTTGAACTCGTAGCGGTGACGGTGACGCTCGCTCACGACCGGCTCGCCATACGCGTCGGCTACCTTGCTGCCCGCCTTGAGCACTGCGTAGTAGGCACCCAACCGCATCGTGCCACCCATATCGGTGACATCGCGTTGGTCGTGCATCAGGTCGATCACGGGATACCTGGTGGTCGGATCCATCTCACTCGAGTTGGCGGCCACCATGCCGAGTACGTTGCGCGCAAACTCGGCCGTCATCGCGTGCAAACCAAGGCATAAACCAAGACACGGCACCCCCTCTTCCCTGGCGAACCGAGCGGCAGCGATCTTGCCCTCGAACCCACGCGAGCCAAACCCGCCCGGGATCACAATGCCATCGAGTTCGCGCAGACGATCGGACGCTAGGAGGCCCTCGACATCTTCTGCCTGAATCCAATCGATCTCTACCTTGGCCTCGTGGTGGAAGCCGGCGTGCTTGAGCGCCTCAACCACTGACAGGTAGGCGTCGGGAAGCTCGACGTACTTGCCGATCAGGCCGATCTTGACAGGGGTCGTCGACAGCTCGACCCGCTCGACCAACTTCGCCCACGGCGTCACATCGAGCTCGTGGCCCTCCATCCGCAACACCTCGAGAACAACCGTATCGAGACCCTCGTCGTGCAGAATCAGTGGCAACTCATAGATGTTGCCGACGTCGGCAGCATTGATGATGGCATTCTCGTTGACGTCGCACAGGTTCGAGATCTTGTGCTTGAGCTCTTGCGGAACCGGTGCCTCGCTGCGGCACACGATCAGGTCGGGTTGGATGCCGCGGCTACGTAACTCGGTGACCGAGTGCTGAGTGGGCTTGGTCTTTTGCTCGGACGATGGACCTATGAATGGCACCAGCGTGACATGGATGTAGCACACGTTGTCGCGGCCGGCATCCTTGCGAAACTGTCGAATCGCCTCGAGAAACGGAAGGATCTCGATGTCGCCGACCGTGCCGCCCACCTCGGTGATCACGACATCGACGTCCTCGGTGGCGACGCGTTGGATACGGCGCTTGATCTCGTCGGTGATGTGCGGGATCACCTGGACGGTTTTGCCGAGGTAGTCGCCGCGGCGTTCGGCGGCAAGCACCGCCTGATAGATCGAACCCGTCGTGGCGTTCGACGCTCGAGTCAGGTTCTCGTCGATGTAGCGCTCGTAGTGACCGAGGTCGAGGTCTGTTTCGCCACCGTCGTCGGTGACGAACACCTCGCCGTGCTCGTAGGGGTTCATCGTGCCGGGGTCGACATTGATGTACGGGTCTAGCTTTTGCAGCGTTACACGCAAGCCACGCAACTTGAGTAGCCGACCGAGAGAACTTGCCGTCAGGCCCTTACCAAGTGAGCTGGCAACCCCTCCGGTCACGAAAATGTGCTTCGGCATATTAGGGATGACCTCCGTCATTTTGGCTCGCACCGAGAGTCTGCACGACGGGAGATCACCATATCTTGCGCGAGGTGCGCGCCGCGCGGATTCCCCAAGATAGTGCTCCAGAAAACCGTGATCTTCATGTTGGATGCTCGCCGAGATCCCAAAAGATGCCACCCATGATCTGGAGGCCCTCGCGCATGATCGACACCAGCCCGTGCTCGTTTGGGGCGTGCTGCGAGCAACTGGCATACGAGTGCGGTATCCAGATGGTCGGCAGGCCCAGTTCGATCGCGAAAGCGTCGTTCGGCAGCGACCCGCCCAAGTTTGGAAGCATCGCGGGTCGGGCGCCGGTGGTCTGTTCGACCGATGCGGCGGCCCACTGCACCCAAGGATGATCGGGGTCGAGTCGAGTGGCCTGCCAACTCGGCGGCCCTGGCGTGGCACGCACGGCCACCTCTCGAAACCCGGCGCCGTCGAGATGGCGGCGCAGCGCCTGGACAAAGGTCGCCGGATCGGTGTCGATGGTGTAGCGGACCTGACAATGTGCCGTTGCCACGGGTGGAATCGCATTGACCGGGTGGTCGGAATTGCCAGTGCGGAACGCCAGCACCTCGAATGTGTTCCATCCGAACAGCTGTTCAGCGGGGGTGAGACCGGGTTCGCCCCAGTTGGGGTCGATATCTGGACTGCCCTCAGACGGCTCGATCTCGCAATCGGCAAGCGCTGACCGCACCGATTCGGACAGTTTTGCCGGTACGAGTTCGGGCACAAGCACCCGGCCGTGCCGGTCGACGATCGATGCCAGTGCGTGGGCCAGCACGACCCCGGGATTGGCGAGCAATCCACCCCAGTTGCCTGAATGGTGGGCGCTGTCTCGAAGGCGCACCTCGAAATCAAGATTCAGGGCGCCTCGCGAACCCATGAACAATGTTGGCCGGTTCGGGTTGAGGCGTGGGCCGTCTGAGGCGATCAGCACATCGGCGGCGAGCAGATTGCGGTGAGAACGCACGAACTCGTGAATACCCGGCGACCCGACCTCTTCGCCCGTTTCGATCAGCACGATCGAGTTGAATCCCAGGTGACCGCGTGTTGCAACGACCGCACCCAAGGCGGCGAGATTGATCGAATGCTGGCCCTTGTTGTCAGCGACTCCGCGGCCATAGACGCGGTCGCCTCTGACCGCGAGAGTCCACGGATCAAGCCCGTCAGACCACTCAGGCTCGAGCCCCCGCACTACGTCACCGTGCCCATACGTGAGCACGGTTTGGTACTCGTGGCTTTCGATTCGGCGCCCAATCAGGAACGGGCCGGCAGCTTTGACCGGGTTCTCGAAAATTTGCACGGTGTAACCGAGACCGGCCAGTGCTGGACGGATCTCTTCGTCGAGGTACCGCGACAGTTCGTCACGCCGGTCGGGTCGTTGGCTCTCGGTTCGGATCGCTACGCGACGTGCCAACTCGTCGAAAAAGCTGCCGTCGTCGAAGCTGTTGGTCAGCAGTTGCAAGGTCGCCGCTCGCGTCATCAGCTACCGAGCAGATCACGTGCGTGTTCGACCGCAGCAGGCGTTTCTGCGCCGGCCAGCATTCTGGCGATCTCGGCCACCCGCTCGTCGCCGTCGATCGCCTTGACGGATGTGAAGGTCGCGCCTGCATGCACACTCTTGGCGACCACGAGCTGACGAGTAGCGGCTGCGGCGACCTGGGGCATGTGCGTAACGACCAGCACCTGATGGTGTGCACCGAGGTCGGCCAACGCCTGTCCGACAGCGGCCGCCGCCGAGCCCCCGATCCCGGCATCGACCTCGTCGAACACCAGTGTCGAGGCGCCACCACGATCTCGCGAGTTGCTCAACACGAGCCGGAGCGCAAGCATCGCTCGAGCGAGCTCGCCACCCGATGCAACACGGCTGAGTGGCAGCATCGCCGAACCCGGGTTGGCAGACAGAAGAAACCGCACCGAATCGCCGGGGTGATCGTCTGGGCCGTTGCCGATCTCGATTCCGATCGCAGCGTGCGGCATGGCGAGCATGCGTAGCCGGCCCTCGACGGCGGCCGCCAAGTCAGGGGCGACGGCCCGCCGTCGTTGTCCGACGACCCGCGCCGCCTCGCGCTCGCCGGCTGCAGCAGCGACGCGGGCGCTGTCGAGATCGGCTGCGCGTCGGTCGTAGTGCTCGAGCAGGCGAAGCCGTCGTTCGGCCTCGGCGTGGAACGACATGACCTCCGTCAGGTCGTCGCCGTACTTGCGCCGCAGATCGGCCAGCATCTGCCGCCGCGAACGAATATCGGCCAGACGGTCGGGACTCTCGTCGATGCCTTCTGAGCGAGTTCGCAGGTCGGCGACCAGATCGGTGAGTTCGACGTTGAGACTGTGCAACCGTTCGATCAGGTCGCGATAGGGATCCCGGTCACCGAGCGCTGCGAATGCCTCGGCGAGTGCATCGCCAGCTCTCCCGTCGCCGCGCAGCGACTCGAGCGCCGCCTGCCCGGCCTCTCGGTGCGCCACAGCGTCAGCCAGAACCGACTCTTCGCGCGCAAGCCCATGATCTTCGTCAGCATCGACCACGCCCGCGGCGTCGAGCTCGGCCACCTGAAAGCGCAACAGATCGATCTCTCGGGCGCGAGCTTTCTCGTCGCCACCCAGTGTCGCCAGCTCCGCATCGAGCTCGGTGAGTCGCGCTCTGGCCCTCTGAAGCGGTGCCAGGTCGATCGTGCCAAATTCGTCGAGAGCGGCCCGCTGTGTAGCGGTGGACAACAAACTTTGATGAGCGTGCTGCCCATGCAAATCGATTACCTCACGAGTGATGTCGGCCAACGTGCTGACCGTCGCGGGGCGACCGTTGACGTACGCCCTTGATCGGCCGACTGCCGGAATCACGCGGGTCAGCACGAGTTCCTCGGTGGCGCCGGCGGTTGTAACTTCGATCCGACCATCGATCCGCGCCTCGTCTGCGCCGGTTCGGACCATCGACGCGTCTGCTCTACCCCCGACGAGAAGATCGATCGCCTCGACCAGCAGCGTTTTACCGGCGCCGGTTTCGCCGGTGAGCGCCGTGAGACCGCCACAAAGCACGAGCGCGGCGCGCTCGATGACACCTAGATTCTCGATGTGCAGTTCGGTCAGCACAGCGCCTGTCTATCAGGGGGGTGTGACAGGCTCATCTGTCCGTGAGACCGAACTTGGCCTTCAACACCTGGTGGTAGTGGTGTGCGCCGAATCGGACGAACCGGGCGGTCGCTGCCGACGGAACGCAGCGGATCTTGCCTCCGGACGTCAGATTGCACACCGAACGGCCATCGACTACGACAGCAGCGTAGCAATCACCGAGCACCTCGATCTCGACAGTCTCCGTTGGGTCGAGTACAAGGCTGCGATCGAACAATGTGTGAGGAGCGACCGGTGTGATCAGCACCGCCCGGTGCTTCGGCGACACGATTGGACCGCGGGCAGACAACGAATAGGCGGTCGAACCAGTTGGTGTCGACACGATCAGGCCATCGGTGGCGTAGCTAGTGAACGGCTCGCCGTCGATTCGCACCATCAAGTTGACGGTGTGGCCAGAGTCGCGCTTTTCAACCACAGCCTCATTGAGCGCCCGCCACGGACCCTGCTCGGCGCCTCCGGCGGCGGTCACCACGACATCTAGCATCATTCGCTCGTCAAGCTGCCAGCGCCCCAAATCCGGGCCGGCCTCGATTCTTTCGAGCGAATCGATGACCTGCTCAACCTCGATCTCGGTGAGGTAGCCCAGACGCCCAAGATTGACCCCCAGTAGCGGCACGGCTGCCCCGTCGAGCAGGTTGACGGCTCGCAGCATCGTGCCGTCACCGCCAAGACACAGTACAAGATCGGAGTCGGAGAGCGGTGCGTCGTCAGCCAGGTCGTGCAGCCCGAACTGGGCTGCATCATCGGGCGGGATCCACGCCGTGTGTCCTCGCTCACGCAACCACGCTGCGGTGCTGGTCGCCAATGCCCAGGCATCGGCACGGCCGCGATGGGCAACGATCACGACACTGCTCATGGGGTCCCCTTTGGGGTGACGGCGTGCACCAAGAACTCATGATTGCCGTCAGCGCCGGTGATCGGTGAATCGGCCCAACCGAGCACGGTGCAACCTGCGTCGGCGATGGCATCACCGATCTCGCTGCGAACGCGATCCCAGACGTGTGGGTCGGTAATCACGCCGCGGCCGCGGCTGACCTCTGTGCGTCCGGCTTCGAACTGGGGCTTGACGAGCAACACCATCGCCGAACCAGGCTGGCACACCGAGACGAGCGGGCTGACCACAAGCCGCAAAGAGATGAACGACAGGTCGCCCACCACGATCTCGACGGCTCCGCCAATTTGGTCGAGGTCGATGCGTCGGATGTTCGTGCGTTCCAGATTGGTGACACGGTGATCGGCAACGAGTCGCTCGTGAAGCTGGCCGTGGCCAACATCGACGGCGATGACGTGGGCGGCCCCGCGTTGCAACAGGCAGTCGGTGAAGCCGCCGGTCGAGGCACCGGCGTCGAGGGCTCGGAGCCCCTTGACATCGATTCCGAATGCATCGAGCGCGTGATCGAGTTTGAGCGCGCCGCGACCGACGAACCGGGGCGGCGGACCGCTCACCACGACCTGATCGCCGGGCGCCACCTGGCGCGCCGGCTTCTCAGCGATCGCTCCATTGACGAGTACACGATGATCGTCGATCAACCCTTGTGCCTCGGTACGGCTTGACGCCAGTCCGCGCCGAACAAGGTCTGCGTCGAGCCTTCGTCGTGTGCTCACACTGACAACTGAACTTATGCCTGGCGAGTGGTGCTGACCTTGCGCACGCCAGAGCTTCCAACTGCCTGCTTGGCGGAGCCCGGCTTGGCGGAGCCCGGCTTGGCGCGAGCCTGCTTGGCGGAGGCCGGCTTGGCGCGAGCCTGCTTGGCGCGAGCCTGCTTG
>CALFRK010000012.1 GCA_937919625.1 uncultured Ilumatobacter sp. | reverse complement strand
CGAGAAAGCCCGTCAGACCGAAAACGAGGATGTTGAGGGTGAGGCCGACCACGAACTGATCGGCCGCCAACCGATGGCTCATCTCGGCCTGCACACTTGCAACCAACATGCCGCCGAAGGCGCCCGCCAACAGGCCGAGCACAACGGAAGAGGTCTGGTCATAGGCAACGGCGCTGGTGAACGCCCCCGCCAACAGCATCGCCTCGACCGAGATGTTCAGCGTGCCGGCACGCTCGGCGACCCACTCACCCGTTGCCGCAAAGATCAACAGACCGGCGAACAGGGCGCCGTTGATGTAGGTCGAGTCAGCTGAGAAGATCTCCCAGATGGCGCGAAACAAGTCGAGCATGGCTATGTCCTCGCCGTCGTCGCGGAGCGTGCCCGCCGCCGATCACGGATGAAGATGACAGCGGGTGGGATCAGCAGGGCGAGCACCAGCAGGCCTTGTATGACATCGGTGATGCGGCCCTCGACACCCGTGCTGCCGACGAACCCCGACCCGGTCCGCAGCCCAGCGAACACGAAGGCGACCGGAATCGCGACCAACGCCTTCTCGCGCGCCACGAGCGCAACCAACAAACCGGTCCAACCGATGTTGGCCGAGAAGCCCGGCACGAGCCGGTAGTTGCCGAACGCGAAGCCACCGCCCGCCAACATCGCCGCCCCGGCGAAACCGGCGAAAGCACCGCTGAGCAAGAGCGCCATACTGCCGTACCGGGTCTGTGACACCCCCGCCCGCTGGGCCGCACGCGGGTTGCGGCCGAGCATCCGCAGGCGGAACCCCCACACGGTTCGGGCGAGCGCCCAGGCGACGAACACGGCGAGCGCAACCGCGATGAACACGGCAATCGGGAACTCGTTGCCGAAGACGGTGACGCGCGGCACGCGGTTGCCTTCGGCGACCTGATCGCTGACCTGATTCCGGTTGCCGCGGTTCGCCTGTGGCGCCAATAGAAGCCAGTCGTAGCGAAGCCCGAAGGCGACAGCTTGTCCGGCGATCGTGACCAACAACAGCGTCGACAGCACCTCAGGCACGCCCCGCCAGTATTTCAACACGCCGGCGATACCGGCCCACAGCGCGCCCCCCAAGGCGCCCGCCAGCAGCACGACGATCACACTGAAGGCGCCTGAGCCGCCCACCAGGAACCCCAGATAGGTGGCCATCGCCGAGCCGATCAGCAACTGACCTTCCTGGCCGATGTTGACCAATCCCGCCTTGGCGGAGATGACCGTGCCGAGGGCGACCAGCAATAGCGGGGTAGCTGCGCCCAGAGTCTCGCCCCAGCGACCGGGAGCGCGCACACTGCCGTCGATCAGGGCAGACAGCACCGGACGCCAGGAGCCGCCCGTCGTCTCCACCAACATCGCCGACAGCACGAGGGCGGCGAGCACACTGAGGCTGTACAGCGTCAACCACTCGGTGATCCGAGTCCCGCGTGCGACGTTTGTGGCGACAGGCGACGCCGACACCGACGTTTCAGGCATGTCCGTCATGCCGCCGCACCTCCCATCAACAGACCGAGGCGCTCGAGGTCGAGCTCGTGATGTGCCATCTCGCCAACAATCCGGCCCCGGTGGATCACCACGACGCGAGTGGCGATGTCGATGATCTCTTCGAGCTCGCTCGAGATCAACAGCACAGCGACCCCTGCTTGTGCCGCGGCCCGGAGGCGTTCGGTCATGTACTCGATAGCGCCGACATCGAGCCCCCTCGTCGGCTGCGCGGCAACGAGCACCGTGGGCTGATCAGACAACTCACGGGCGAGCACCACACGCTGTTGGTTGCCGCCCGACAGCGACCACATCGGGGCGTCAGGACCCGAGCACTGGATGCCGAAGTCGGCGATCATCCGTAGCGCGAACTCGTTCAGTGCGGCCTGATCGATCACCCCTCGGCGAGCAACCCGTCGTTGATTGACGAGCACCAGATTCTCTGCCACGGTCATGTCGAGTACACAACCCGAGTCGTGTCGGTCCTCGGGGATCACGGCGATCCCTGCACGGCTCATCGCCCCTGATCGGCCGGCAGCTACCTGCTGACCACCTGCCATGACCGTGCCCGACTGGAGCCGAACCAGGCTGGACAACAGATCTCCAAGCGCACGTTGACCGTTGCCCTCGACACCTGCGACACCGACGATCTCGCCGGGTCGCACGTCGAGATCGAGCTGGTCGAGCAGCCGTACGCCACCCGCACCGATCACCGTGGCATCGCGTATCGAGAGCGCAGGCGCGACCGAGTCGTCGACCTCGTGCTCGGCTGTTTCGTCGTGGGCCACGTCGTCGACGGCGATCACGCCGAGAGCAGCCCGTTCTGCCCGCAACGACACTTCACGGCCCACCATCGCCGTCGCCAGCTGGCGAGCGGCGGTGCCTGCGGTCGGGCGCCGGTCGACCACACGACCTTGGCGCATGATCGTGATCTCGTCGGTCGAAGCGAGCACCTCGTCGAGCTTGTGGCTGACCAGCACCACCGCTCGATTCTCGGCGGCGACGACATGGCGGAGGGCGGCGAACAACTGCAACGACTCGTCGGGAGTGAGCACCGATGTCGGCTCGTCGAACACCACGATCGACGGATCGCGCCGCAGACATTTGATGATCTCGACCCGCTGCCGCAGCCCTGCAGTGAGATCGCCGACACGTGCATCTGGCTCGATCCCTAGCCCGTACTGATCGCTGATCTCTCCGATCCGGCTGCGCACGGCCTGAGGGTCGAGCCGCCCGGCATCGCCCAGCGCAACATTCTCCCACACAGTAAGTGCATCGATCAGGCTGAAATGCTGGTGCACCATCCCGATCCCCAGACGGGCGGCATCGATCGGGTCGTGGATCGTGCAACGCTTCCCGTCGACCGCGATCGTTCCTGAGTCTGGCAGGACCAGCCCGATCAGGATCTTCATCAAGGTCGACTTACCCGCACCATTTTCGCCCAGGATCCCGTGGATACGGCCGCGGTGGAGTGTGAGGTCGACATCGCCGCAGGCGACGACCGCCCCGTACTTTTTGGTAATTCCGGTCAGCTCGACCGCCGGGGCGGGCGCAGACGCGCCCACCCCGGTCGAGCTCGTGGATAGGGTGCTCACCCGCCGCTGTATGCCTCTCCAGAGATGGCGCCCAGCTGACCCATCAAATCGGCATCGAACGAGGCGAGCAACCCGAAGGCGTCGGCCAGAGCGGCCTCGGCTTCCGGCGATGCACCGCACAGTTCGGCGCCGTTGAGACCTTGTTGGGTCGGGAACTGATAGGTCGAGCCTTCGGTGAGTTCGCCGTTGATGATCAGACGTAGAGCCTCTGCGGCGTAGCGACCACCATCGAACACGATGCTGCCGGTCCAGGCGATGCCGTCGTCACGGTCGCAGATGTCGGCCGGACCAGCGGCAAAGACCGCCAAGCCCTCGTCGGTGGCGAGCTGGCCGACAGGGTCGAGCGCGCCGCCGAGATAGGCGTAGGCGAGCGTGGCACCGTTGGCGATCGCGTTAGTCAGCGCCGCCGTAGCGTTGCCGGCGTTGTCGAAGTCGAACTGGAAATCGCCGCTGCCGACATAATCCATGGCAAACGTCTCATCGACCGCCCACAGACCCGCCACCGTCGCGTTGTATGCCTCTCGCTCGAAGTTCAGGTCGCAGCAACCGATGAACACGGCCCGGTCACCACCCTGGTCTCGCAGCGCGGCACCCATCGCCACACCGGCGGTGTAGTGAATCGCGGCGCCCCAGTCGGTGGCCTGTGCCAGACCGGGCAGCTCTTGGAAGCCGGCGCCACAGTTGCAGTACCAGAAGATGTCGGGGAACTGCTCGGTCAGATCGGGCAAGGGCTCAGCGATCTCGCTGGCGCCGACGAAGATGATGTCGACGCCCTGTGCGGCGAGGTCGGCCATCGCCTGAGCGGCCTCGGCAGAGCCGATGTTGTCGCTCACGATCGGCGGTGCGAAGCCGTTCTCAGCCGAGAACTCCTCGGCGAACGTGACGAGTGACTGGTAATAGCCGTTGTCGTCACGTGGGCCAGCGGCCGCAACACCGATCGTGACGGTTCCGTCACCGTCAGCATCGAAGGTGGCGATAATCTCGTTCGTCTCAGGTGGCGGATCAGTCGCCACGGGGGCGTCGGTCGTGGCCGGTTCTTCAGCGGGCTCCTCGGCCGGTTCTTCAGCGGGCTCCTCGGCCGGTTCTTCGGCCGGCTCGGCGGCCGGCTCGGCGGCCGGTTCTTCGGCGGGCTCGCTGACCGGCTCGGCGGCATCGTCGCTACCGCAAGCGGCGGCAACGAGCGCCAGCGGCACGAACAGTGCCAACAGTTTCCTGGACGTTCTGGACATGTTGTTCTCCCCATTGGTGTGCTGATGATGGTGACGGTCGTTCTCATCGAGAACCCCCCTTAAATCGCCGGTCAGCTACGGCGACGACTGTTGTGGATGACTTTCTACTTGCCCTGCGAAGCAGAGCGATAGCGCTGGACGAGCCAGCGGTTGAACTGGACGTGGCTTTCTTCCTGCCACGAGTAGCGGCCCCGAGGGGCGTAGCGCGAGTTGAGCCCATGTTGGACCTTCAAGGTGGCGTCTTGGTCTTGCCGCACGAATACCTGAACACCGGCGTCGGACAGCATCACCTTCTCCTCGAACAATGGATCCTCGAGAGCGGACGGGTGGAAGATATAGCCGATCTCGACATCGATCGTCTGGGCACTGGTCGGGCGGATCAGGAAAAAGAAGCACTGATCGGGCGCCGTGCCGAAGCACAGCGTCGGCGGCATCAACGCAAACGTCGAGCGCGAGCGCTCCTCCTCGGTGAGGTTCGGAAAGACCGGCATGATCACCCGGTGGGTGGCGTTGAAACCACCATCGATGTGGGTGTAGCCGGACGTGCGGAAGATCACATTCGAGTCGTCGGTCCACGGCTCGGGAAACGCCGACAGGTGCGACGGACAGAAATCCTGGACGTACTGGTGCAGCCGGTTGGCGTGGTAGCCATCGTTGAAGTTCTCGAACATCACCTTCCAGTTCCACGGCATGTTCTCGAGTGTGAACGTGCTGGGACAGACCGCGTTCTCGAGGTCGTAGTTGGCGAGATATGGCGTGTACCGCTGGAGTGTTGGCGCAAGCGGTGCGGCATCGGGATCGAAGTTGACGAACACGAACCCCATCCACTGCTCGACCTGCAATGCCGGCAGACCCCAGTCGCCCTTTTGAAAGCCTTCGGTGCGCTCCATCGCGGGGGCGCCCAACAGACGCCCGTCGAGCCCGTAGATCCAGTGGTGATACGGGCACTTGAACGTGGTGTCGTTGCCCCGCCCCTCGCAGACCTGCATCGCACGGTGCTGGCACACCGCCGAGACACAGCCAATCTGGCCTTCCTTGTCGCGCACCACGATCAACGGCTCACCGACGATCGTGACCGTGAACCAGTCGCCTGGATTCGGGATCTTCTCGGCGCGACCGACGCACACCCACTGGCGGGTGAACAGCGCCTCTTTTTCGAAGGCGAGCACGTCCTCGGAGGTATACAACTCCGCCGGAAGCGTGGCCGCAGTGGCGACATCGGTGATCGATGCGTCGAGCGAGTCGAGCAATGTTTTGGAAAGTGAAGTCATCGGACAGCCTCCTTCAGCAGGAACTTGCGGATCTTGCCGACACTCGTGCGCGGCAACTCGTCGAGAATCGTGAACTCGCGCGGCACCTTGGCTTTGCCGAGCCGCTCGGTACACCATGCGGTGAGCTCGTCGACGCTGGGTGGGCTGGCCGGATCTGCGGCGACGACGAACGCCACCGGGACCTCGTCGCGAACCGGGTCGGGGGCACCGACCACCGACGCCTCCAACACCGCCGGGTGGGCTGTGACGACCGCCTCGACCTCGACCGTCGAAACGTTCTCGCCGGCGACCTTGAGCACGTCGGAGCGGCGACCGTCGAAATAGAAGCGACCTTCAGTGTTGCGGCTGGCGCGGTCGCCGGTGAGGAACCAGTCGCCTCGGAAGCTGGCCTCGGTCGTGGTCGGGTCGTCGAGATAGCCGGCGAACAGCGTGATCCCACGGTCGCCACCCACCACGATCTCGCCGATCTCGCCGGCGTCGAGACGAGACCCAGCGGCGTCATGAATCTCGACCTCACAGCCACCCGTGACGTAGCCCATCGAGCTGCAGTCGGGCTGCTCGGGGGCGTCGGTGAGCACGGCAGGGATCGTCTCGGTCATGCCGTACAGCTGACGCGGTGCGCACCCGAACCACTCGCTGACCGTGTCGTACTGGTCGGGCGTGATGTTCTGAGCGAACCAGCAATGACGCAACGCCAGACCGTCGACCGGGCCACCGCGGGCGAGGATCATCCGCAACGGTGCGGCGAACAAGCTGGCGCACGTGGCCTTGTGGCGTGCGGCTTGGGGCAGGAATCCGCTCGCTGAGAACGTATGCATCAGCGCCACCGAGGCACCGGCCCAGATCGCCGACGCGAACGAGTAGTACTGGGCGTTGGCGTGGAACAGCGGCAATACGACGAGTTGGCGGTCGTGTGGTGTCAGCTCGGCGGCGCCTGCCATCGTTTTGCCGGCGAAGGCGTAATTGGCCTGCGTGATCTCGACACCCTTGGGGCGCCCCGTGGTGCCGCTGGTGAACATGACCGCGGCACGGTCGGTCAGCGCCGGTTCGGGCCAAGCGGTGAACCGCTCAGCGGGCAGCCACGCGAAACTGGCGTCGGTCTCATCGATGTGGAACATCGGGATACCTCGGGCCGCCGGTTCGTACGCAGCAGCTCGGTCGCGTGAACAGAAGCCGACTACCGGCGCCGTGCGCCCGATGTGATCGGCCAACTCGGGTGTGCGGCCGATCGGGTCGGATGGCACGATCCACGCCCCGAGCCGGGTGGCGGCAATCCAGACTGCGACGAATGTCGGGCAGTTCGTCAGCGCCACGTGGACCGCGACCCCGGACCCCACGTTGTGGCTGACGAGTTCGGTCGCGACGCTGCCGACGATGGCATCGAACTCGCCATACGTCCACTCGGTGACAGTGCCGTCGGGGGCCTCGAAGACCAAGAACGAGGCGTTCGGGCGCGCCGCCACAGCGCTTGCCCAACTCTGGGCGAATGTCACGGCGTCGGGCCAACTGCTCATCTCGTTACTCGACCGCTCCGTACCCGCCGCCGCCTGGCAGCTCGAGCCGCACCACGTCGCCGGGGTTGAGATTGAGCCGGGCCTGCGTGACGACCGATTCTCCATTGACCTTGAAGCTGCCCGCGCCACCCGGCTCGCCACCGAACACACCCTGCGGTGGTTCGGCGAGGCGGCTCGTGACGGCGTTCAGCTGCCACGGCTTGGTGGTGGCGACCGAGAACTCGACGACCTGGCCGAGCCCACCGGTCTGGCGGCCGGCGCCACCCGATCCGCGCCGCAGTGACTTTTCGTGGAATCGGATCGGTGCCGACGCCTCGACGACCTCGATCGGCACGGCTGAAATTCCGGTCGGGTACGAACAGGCGTCGAGCCCGGCCTTGGTTGACCTAGCCCCGACACCGCCGGCATAGGTGAACATCGCCGTGATGAACGGCGACCCACTGTCGTGATTGCCGTTGACCTGCATCGTCCACACCGCACCAGCGCCCTCTGCCATGGAGTCGTCGGGACGAATCTGGGCGAGCGCTTTGAGCAGGGCGTTGGGCAGGAACATACCGACCACATGGCGAGCCGTGCCCGGCTGCGGCGAGATGGCATTGACGATCGAACCCTCTGGGGCGACCATCTTGATCGGGGTGAGACTGCCGTGGTTGTTGGGGATGTCGGGATTCAGCACCGAACGCACGGTGAACGTGGTGTAGGCGTGGGTGTAGTTTTTGACCACATTGATGCCCCACCGGCTGGCAGGTGAGGTGCCCTCGTAGTCGACGGTGATCTCGCCCGCTTTCGAGTCGACATTGACCGAACACACGATGTCGATCAGGCTGCCGTCGGCCAGGTCGAGCACCGCCGACGCTTTGTACGAGCCACTCGGGAGCGCCCGGATGCTCTCGCGGGTCGCCGCCTCGGAACGATCGATGATTTCGTCGGCGAGCCCCTCGATATCGTCGAGGTCGAACGTGCTGCACAGCGCCGCAAGACGCTGAGCGCCGACCTCGCCAGAAGCCAGCTGGGCATGTAGGTCGCCGGCCATGTGGTCGGGCTGACGCACGTTGGAAAGGATGAACTTCCACACGTCGTCGTTGCGCTCGCCACCCTTCATCAGCTTGCAGATCGGGATCCAGAGCCCTTCTTCGAACACGTCACGCCCACCGGCACCGATGCCGTAGCCACCGACGTCGGTGTGGTGGATCGTCGAACCGAACAAGGCGATCAACTTGCCGTTGCGCCACGCCGGAACCAGCACGGTCACGTCGAGCAGCTGGCCGGCGGTCTTGTACGGGTCGTTGGTGATCAGCACGTCGCCAGGCTCGATCGACTCGAGCGGATACTCCGCCAGCATGTTGGCGGCGCCGATCGCCAACGAGTTGATGTGCCCCGGGGTTCCGGTGACGGCTTGAGCGACCATCCGACCACGGCGATCGAACACCGCGTTCGCAAGGTCGCCCGCTTCACGGACGATCGGCGAGAAGGCAGCTCGCTGGAGAGCACGGGCCTGCTCGTTGACCGTGGCGATCAACGACTGCCAGAGGATCTCGAGCTCGACCGGATCGAACTTTCGGGTCGCGATGTCGCCGGTGTCTGGGCCATTCGTGATCGTCATGATGCCCCCTGCTTGCTGCGATCGCGGGTGGCGATCAGGCTGCCGTCGGTGGCCACCTCGACCGACCAACCAGGCCGGACCACCGAGGTGGTTTCTCTCTCTTCGACCACCGCAGGACCGTCGAATCTGGCACCGGCACCGAGGTCGGATCGGCGATACACCGGCGAATCGACTGCTGGAATACCACGCCCAAACACCATCGGACGATGACCGATCGGTTGCGGAGGACCATCGGCCGCTGCCAGCAAGCTGGAGGGCTCGACGACCGTGGTGGTTGCCGAAGCCGACAGTCGCCACGTGACCGCTTCGACTTTGACGTCGGGGATCGTGAGCCCGTAGATGCGGCGGTACTCGCGGTCGAAAGCATCGGTGACGTCGCTCGGCGAGGCCGGCCACTCGTCACCCTCGCCGACCCAGATCGTGATCTCGTTGCCCTGCCCCGAGTAGCGGGCATCGACGCCGTAACGAAACTGCACGGCATCGTCGGGTACACCGGCGGCCGACAAGACGCGGCGACCCTCGGCCCGAAGTTCGTCGAGCAACGCGTCGCGCTCGGCGGGGTCGATCGTGTCGATCATGCGCGGTAGCGATCGGGCGAGGTCGATCCGGACCGGTGAGACGAGGGTGCCGAACGCAGATAACACGCTGGCGTTGACCGGGAAGATCAGCCGGTTGCTCTCGAGCAGGTCGGCCACGCCGCAGGCGTGCACCGGGCCGGCCCCACCAAAGGCGATCACCGTGACACCGCGCAGATCGACGCCCATCTCGACGGCGTGCATGCGAGCCGCGGCGGCCATGTTTTGATTGACGATTTCGTGCATGCCGGCGGCCGTGTCGATCGTCGACAAACCGAGCTGTTCAGCGACACGCGCGATGGCGCTCTCCGCCAACGACGCATCGAGTGGCATGTCGCCCCCCAGGAAGGCGGCCGGATCGAGCAGGCCGAGCAGCACGTCGGTGTCGGTGACGGCCGGCTCGGTGCCACCGCGGCCATAGCTGGCTGGGCCGGGCTCGGCACCCGACGACTCGGGGCCGACCTTGAGCAGACCGAACTGATCGACTCGGCCGAGGCTGCCACCTCCGGCTCCGATCTCGACGAGGTCGACCGATGGCACCGAGACCGGGAAGCCCGAGCCCTTCTTGAAGCGATACGCCCGGGCAACCTCGAACGTGTTCGTGAGCCCTGGCTGACCGTGCTCGATCAAGCAGGCCTTTGCCGTGGTGCCACCCATGTCGAAGCACAGCAGGCGCTCTTCGCCGAGCCGCCTGGCGAACCAGCTGCCCGCCAGAGCACCGGCCGCCGGGCCACTCTCGACGAGACGGATCGGAGCGCGGGCGGCATCGTCGGCCGAGACGACACCGCCGTTCGACAACATCATCAGCACCGAGCCTCCGAAGCCCTCGGCCGACAGCCATTTCTGCAACTCGTCGAGATAGGGCCCGATCACGGGCATCGTTGCGGCGTTGCAGGCGGTGGTGATCATCCGCGGGTATTCACGGATCTGGGGCGAGATATCAGCCGAGATGCAGACCGGTACCGCGAGCCGGCCGCGCAGGTACTCGGCAACCTTTTGTTCGTTGGCCCGATTGACATAGCTGTTCAGGAAACAGATCGCGACCGACTCGACCTGGGCATCGGCCAGTTGGGCGGCGAGCGCTGCCAGGTCAGTCTCGCCCGGGTCGACGATCACCTGGCCGCTGGCGCTGACCCGCTCGTCGAGTTCGAACGTGAGCTCACGCGGGATCGGCGGGGCCGGAAACTCGATCTGCAGGTCGTACATGTCGTAGCGATGCTCGTCGCGGATCAGCAGCGTGTCGCCGAAGCCCTTCGTGGTGACGAGCCCGCTGCGGCCGATCTTGCCCTCGATCAAGGCGTTCGTGATCAACGTGGTGGCGTGCACGATCGGTGCCGTGATCTCGTGCGGGGCCACGCCGGCCTTGGCCAACAGTTGGGTAACACCAGTTCGCACCCCGTCGAGCGGCGCGCTCGGCGTGGTGAGGGTCTTGTCGACCACGATCCGACCGGACGCCGCGTCCAGCAGCACGACATCGGTGAAGGTGCCACCGATGTCGACGGCCAGGCGCCAATCTGTTGCAGCCATCAGCCGTTCCGCAAATCATCTCGGGGCGGAACGAACACATCGAGGATCCAGCACTCGTCATACTCGTCGTCACCGATGAACACGCTGTCGCCGTGCGACACCCCCTTGGCCGCCAGGTACGCCTGGTGCTCGCTGATCACAACACGCTCGGAGGGGTCGTCATCACCGATCCGAAAATCGAGTGCGCCGCGCACGATCACACCGAGTTGCTCGTGATCGTCGTGCTTGTGCAGGAACGAGCCGGTCGCACCACCCTTGATGCGCCAAAAGCACAGTTGCAGGTTGTCGCCGGTGATCACTCGACGCCGGAAGCCCGGGCGGTCGGTCTCGACGAACTCGTCGTCGCTGAAGAAGTGGCAGTAATGAGCGCCCAGATTCATGTCGCCTCCCCAAAGTTCCCCTGCTCGGCCGCCGAACTTCGCCGCCGGACTGGACTGATGGTCAGACCATAACAATCTTTGATGGCGGCGTCGAATCCAAGCGCCCGAATCGTCAGCGTCACGCTTGGTCGACTCCGACACCGATCATCGCCGCCAACCGGCGGCGCCACTCGACCGAGGCGCGATCGGCCTGCACGCTGACGAGTTCGGTGCGACCGAGCGGCATCGTGCCGGGCACCTGCTCGAGCATTTGTTTGTCTTCCGCTCCGATTGCACGATCGAACGTGATCACATCCTCGGGGTCGACGCCGAAGTCATCGTTGCGCCACACCACGAACGTGAACAGTGAGTTGGTGTCGTCGACCGGCGTGCTGCACAACAGCAAGATGTGCTCGAGGCCGTCCTCGTAGCGGATCGTGCTGCGCACGTTGAACGGCAACTGAAACCCGGTGCTCATGTGGCGGTGCACCACCGCATCTGACGTACCGGTCGTCGCTACGGCGTCGTCGGGGTTGTTGGCGTCGACTTCGTAGGAGTAGCCGAACCAGCCGTTGTCGAGTTCGCCGAGCTCGATGCGCGGCACGAGCGGGCTCTGCCCGGCGCCGAACGTGCCGGTGTGAACCCACGGGAAGTGGCTGATGTCGCAGAAGTTGTCGACCATGCGGGTCGTGCACACGGCCCAGTGCTGGATGCCGCTGTTGATCCGCCGAAACCGTGGATCATCCTCGTGGGCCACCACAGGGATGGCTTCGGTCGGTTCGCCGGGACACATCCACACCAGGCCGTAGCGTTCGTCGACCTTGACGCATGGAAGGTGAGCGGTCGGCGGCACCGCGGCGCCCTCCCCAGACGACGGCACGCCGACACAACGTCCACGATCGCCGAACGACCAGCCGTGGTACGGGCACGTGAGCACACCATCGCACACCGTGCCGGCCGATAACGGAGCCTCACGGTGAGGGCACCGGTCGGGTGCTGCCAGCAGCGTTCCGTCGGCGGTACGCCAGACCACGTACCGATCACCCAGCAAGGTGACGGCGTGTGGTGAGCCGACGATGTCGGCGCCCTCGGCCACGGGATGCCACGCCGATCGCAGCGCCGAACTCGCAATGAAACTCGTCATGAACCACCCCGTGTCGCGGATTCGGGTCGTCGATTCGGGTCACCGGTTCGCCCGCCATCCCAACCTCACCCCAATGGTCAGACCATCTGACCATTGGGGAATGATACCCACGACAGCCGGTCGACGCCAGTCGACCCGAGCGCCCCACTTGACCGCCCGCCAACTCGCATTCAGCGCAGATCGTCGACGATCGAGTGCTCGACCGTGGCGAGGTGGGCGGTCACAGCCACCGCCATCTGCTCACCGTTTGCCGCCACAAAGGCGCCGACGATCGAGCGGTGACCGGCGATCGCATCGACGACCAGTTTGCGCACCTCGGGACGGTTCTGTTCGTCACTCAAGATGGCGTCGAAGTCGTGCGATCGGAACAGCTGGTCGAGCACCTTGCCGTACAACTCGATCAGCAGCGGGTTGCCGCACAGCGAGGCGATCGTGGTGTGGAACTCGCGGTCGAGCTTGCGAAACTCGTCGATCTCGAGATCGTCGTCGAAGCGCCGCAGCAGCGCTGAAATCAATTCACGATCCGAGTCGTCGGCGCGCTCGGCCGCCAACGAGAAGATCGGCGCCTCGAGCACCCGTCGTGTTTCGAACAGCTCGCGCACGAATGTCTTGCGGTTGTCGCCGCGCTCGACCGAGACCTCCGGCATGTGCTCGGAGACACAGGTGCGGTTGCCACGCCGCTCGATCACGCCCAGCGATAGCAGCCCCTGGATCGCCTCACGCACCGACGTACGGGCAACCTGGAACTGGTCACTCAGCTCGCGCTCCGACGGAACCCGAGCGCCCGGAGCAAGCTCACCCGTGGTGATCCGCTGCAGCAGCTGCTCGCGGATCTGTGTGCTGACCGTACGACGCAATACCGGATCGAAGCTGACGGGATCAGACAGGGCGTACTCCTCGAGGTTGAAGCTTGGGCCAATGGTCGGACCATCGCCCCAAGCAGACTAATGACGCGCCGGGGTAGCTGCAAGTCAACTGGTCAGACCATCGGACCGCACGCTAAGGTCCACGACACAGCCCACGACCGCAATCCGCGACCGGAGCACTCGCCATCGGAGGTTCAGCGATGCAGGAATCGACGTACGACATCCACCCGACCGAAGCCAGGTGGACACACGTGGCTCTGCGCGTCGACGACATCGACGCCACGATCGAGTTCTACACCTCGATGACCCCGTTGGAGCTGATCTCCAAGCGCCAAGACGCAATGGGGTTCGGAGCCTGGCTCGGCATGCCAGGGGCCACCAACAACCCGTTCATCCTCGTGGTCGCTCAGTTCTTCGAGGGATGCGACCCATTCGCCGACGCGCCCAAAGAGGTGCTGGCGCCGTTCGCCCACCTCGGCATGGAGCTGCCGACGAAGCAAGCGATCGACGAGATCGCCGCCCGCGCCGCAGCCGCCGATTGCCTGGCGATGCCGGCCACGATGATGCCGCCACCGATCGGTTACATCTGTATGGTCAGCGATCCCGACGGCAACATGATCGAATTCTCGTGGGACCAGGGCGTGTTTGCCACGCTGCGCGATACGTGGGGCCTGCCCGAGGGCTGACCGGTCAGCCTGTCGGCACCAGCGGCAACGGCGCCGACGTTTCGGTAGTCACCGGCACAGCCTCGTTGCGGTCAGCTGGTCGGCCGCACCGAGAGGGCGCTCCACTCCGACGCCGGTTTCGTCATCACCGCGAACGCCTCGTCGGTTTGGCGGTCGTACGCCCACAGGCCGGGCACGTTTATGCCGTTGTATCCCTGAAGAAAGAAGACGAAGCGGCCATCGGACGACCACACGACGGACGGGTTGTTGACGTATGGGTTGTTGACGCCCTGGCCGAGCGGCACGAAGGCCCCGGTGGACAGATCGAGCAACCCCATCACCGGCCCGACATCATCTATCACGACCACGACGCAACTCGTGCCATCTGGCGAGATCGAGCTTCCCGCTGCCCCTCCCCATCCCCACAAGCTGCTGACGATCTCTTGATCGCCTTGATCGTCACCCACCTCACGAACCGAGCCGGTCGTTCGATCGATCACGAACAGTCCACATCGAAGCTGTTCGTCGCAGTCCCTCACCACCGCGAAGTCAGTCGACAGGCCCAACAACTCGCCCGTACCGATGAACTCTGTCGACGACTTTTTGACCGAGTAGGTCTTGCCGACCGCAACGACGATCAGCCCACCACTGGGATCGACCTGCGACGGCCACGTGTTGGCAGGCAGCTCGAGACGTGTACCGGTAGATGCCCCAGTCAGATCGATCTCGTCATACACCGACTGCGGACGCCAGCCGTCTGCAGACGCCGGACGCCAAAATCGATCGGTGCCGGGCTGCCACAAGAGTTGCCATGCGTCGCCGAGATCCACTCGTTCGGACCGGCCGTCTTCGCGAAACAAACTCGTCGTTCCCGATTGGTTGGACAACACCACCCAATCGTCGCCGACGATCATCGACGCGAGCTCTGGGCCGACCCGACCGAGATCGCGACGGGCCAACGTTTGTGTGGCGAGATCAAGCTCGACGAAGTCGCCCTGCTCGACACCGACCAGCGAGAGCTCGATCCCGGCCAACCGCGGGTCGAGCTCGACCGTTTCGAGTGTCGGCGGAGAAAGCGTTGTCGTTGTCGTCGTGCGGCGCGGCCCCGACGACGTCGGGGCCGGCTCTGGCGTTGGCAAGGCCTCACCCGACAGAAGCGGTGCGCGAATCGGAGCGGTCGTGACCGTCGGCGCCTCGGTACCGATGTCGCTTGTTGTAGCGACATCGTCGGAAGCGCCGGAGCGACCTACCACCCACCCGAGCAACAGTGCCACCACACCGACGATCGTCGCCGTGATCAACAATCGACGTTGGTCGACGCCAGGTTGCACCGGCCGATCTTGCTGACTCTCGACAGGCGGCTCGAGCACCGCCGCTTGGCCAACGACGAAAGGCACGGGCTCGGCTGCCCGCCAGCGGTGGTGGCGATCGGCGTCAACGGAATTCGACGTCAGCTCGATCTCGATCGGTTCGGGCTCGGGTCGGTCATCCACCACCCTCCATTCGACCACATCGGCGGCGGCGACCGATAGCGGGTTGGCTACGGTGCTCACCATGGACGCACGAACAACCGTCGAGCAATACCTGACAGCCCTCTCGGCCGGCGACGTCGAGGCCGTGATCCGGCTCGTCGCCGATGACTTTCACAACGAGCACACGAGCACGCTCGGTTCGAGCTCGACGGGGCGCGACACTTATCGCCAGCGGCTGCCAGGGTTCCTCTCCCAGTTTGCCGCCCTCCAGTACGAGGTGATCGACATCATCGCCGAGGCCGATCGGGTCGCTGCCAGATACCGGCTCACGGCCAATTTCGATGGCCACCCACTCGATATTCCGGGCGTGATGCTGTTCGAGGTCAGCGACGGCCTGATCGCACGCCGCACCGATGTGTGGGACAGCCTGACGTTCCTGCGCCAGACCGGCGCAGTCGACGAACGTCCTGCCGGGTAGCCTGCAAGAAAAACAGACCGGGGAGCTCGCTGGCACGGCGGGCTGAGAGGGTGAGCGCCACCACCGACCCGAGAACCTGATCCGGGTAATGCCGGCGGAGGAACGACATGGACGAAACAGTCATCGTGGTCACCGGAGCAGAACCACTCGATCCCGATGCCGTGGCGCGCCTGCCTCGCAACGGCATCGTCATCGCCGCCGATGGCGCCCTCGATCACGCCCTTGCGGCCGGCCTGTCACCGGCTGGACTGGTCGGCGACCTCGACTCGATCTCGGCCGGTGGTCTGGCTTGGGCCGAGGCGCACGCCACCATCCAGCGCCACGACCCCGACAAGGACCACACCGACACCGAGTTGGCCTTGGCGATCGCGGCTGACTTCAACCCGGCGCGGCTGGTCATGGTGTCTGGTGGCGGCGACCGGCTCGACCACACGCTCGCCGCGATCGGTGCACTCGGCCAATCCAACCTGACCAGCATTCCGATCGTGGAGGCCTGGTGGGGCAATCAACACATCCGCGTGCTGCACGGCCCCGGGCGGCTGAATTTCGACGTGCTACCAGGCACCACGATCTCGCTGGTGGCGATGCACGGCGAATGTAACGGCGTGACCGTCACCGGCGTCAAGTGGCCGCTACAAGCAGAGCGGCTCGAACCGCTCGCCGGACGTGGCATCAGCAATCTCGCCACCGACGAACAGATCGAGGTCACGGTGTTCGAGGGTGTCGTCACGATCTTCACCTACGCACCTGAGGCGCTTTCATGAAGCGCGGTCCGGTCTGCCTCCTTGCGGTGCTCGGCCTCGTTTTGGTGGCGTGCAGCGCGGGCGACGCCACGTCGAGTGCCGACGAACCCGACACCATCACGCTCGTGGCGTACGACTCGTTTCCTGCGCCCGACCCCGAGAACCCGATCCACATCGCGCTCGCCGAGTTCACCGCACAGACGGGCATCTCCGTTGAGATCCTGATCGCCGGCGACACCGGCACGATGCTGTCAAAGGCGACACTCACTGCGGGCAATCCCGAAGGCGACGTGATGTGGGGTATCGACAACACGTTCCTGTCGCGGGGCATCGCGGCCCAGATCTTCGAGCCCTATCAGGCCGCCGGTGCCGCCGACCTGCCGGCCGAGTTCACTCAGCTCGTTCCCAATGGTGAAGCTACCCCCGTCGACTTCGGCGACGTGTGCGTCAACTACGACATCGCCGCCCTCGAGGCAGCCGGAATCGATCCACCGGCTTCGCTTGCGGATCTGGCTCTGCCCCAGTACGACGGACAGCTCGTGGTACAGAACCCTGCCACCTCCTCCCCCGGCCTGGCATTCCTGCTGGCCACGATCGCCGAGTTCGGAAACGACGGTTGGGAGGCCTACTGGCAATCCCTGCGCGACAACGATGTCGAGATCGTCGACAGCTGGACCCAGGCTTATTACGAATCGTTCAGCTGGGCCGGCGGCTCCCGCCCTCTGGTCGTCAGCTACGGGTCGAGCCCGCCGTTCGAAGTATTGTTCGCCGCCGAGCCACTCGACGCGGCCCCCACCGGAGTCGTCGAATCGACCTGCTTCCGTCAGATCGAGTTCGCTGGGGTGTTGCGCGGCACCCCGGCGCCATCGGCGGCTCGACAACTCGTCGACTTCCTCATCACCGAGCGATTTCAACGCGAGGTGCCGCTGAATCTGTTCGTGTTCCCCGTCAACCAGGCCGTGGTTCTGGCTGACGAGTTCGTGCGCCACGCCACCATCCCCGACAGCCCGCTCAGCCTCGACCCGGCGGCGATCGAGACCAACCGCTCCGACTGGATCGACCGGTGGACGGCAGTCGCAACGGGATAGGGAGTTCGGCGGATACGCCGCTGCCCTCCTGTTCAGGGTCGGCGGGGCCCCTCAACAGGTTGCCGCGCTGGTTCGTCGCCGCAGTGGCGGTACCGCCGCTGGTGTTCCTGGCGGTTTTTTATGTGTGGCCGTTCGGCACACTGGTGTGGCGCGGCGTCAGCGTCGGGGCGATCACCGACACGATCAGTCGAGCCGGCACCTGGCGGGTGCTGTGGTTTACGACCTGGCAGGCGGCCGCCAGCACGGCGCTCACCCTGATCCTCGGGCTGGCGCCCACGTGGGCCACGTCGCGATTCTCGTTTCCAGGCCGACGCGCCTTTCTCAGCGTGTTGACGGCAGCATTCGTGTTGCCCACCGTCGTGGTAGGGGCGGCGATCGTCGCTGTACTACCGAACTCGCTCGACCGCAGTGTGTGGGCAATCCTCGGGGCCCACGTGGTGTTCAACCTGGCTGTCGTCGTGCGCACCGTCGGCACCGTGTGGGAGCAGCTGCCGCCCGACCTCGAACGTGCTGCGGCAACACTGGGAGCCGGCCCTTGGCGCACATTCCGTCAGATCACACTGCCGCTGTTGCGCCCGCCCCTGGCCGCCGCTGGGGCGATCGTATTCATGTTCACGTTCACATCGTTCGGAGTGATCCGTGTGCTCGGCACGACGAACCGGTCGACGATCGAGGTCGAGGTCTGGCGGCGCGCCACACAACTCGGCGACATCGGTGGTGCCGCCGTGCTGACCGTGCTGCAGTTGGTCGTACTGGCCGCCCTCGTCACCTGGTCGGCACGGGCGCAGCGCCGGCACGCCCGCACGATCAATCTCGAGGGCCCGATCACCCGCCGGCGACCCGTCGGCCGACAGCGGTGGTGGGTGGCGATCAGCGTGGGTGCCGCGCTCGCCGTCGTGACGCTGCCGCTGCTGGCGTTGGTCGAACGTTCGCTGCGGGCCGACGGTTCGTACTCGTTGGCCGCATGGCGATCGCTCGGCAACGACGAGATCCGGCCGGGCCTGCGGCTCGGCATCGATCCATTGGGCGCACTTCGAAACTCGGCCACGACGGCGCTGTGGGCAACGACGTTGGCCGTCGTGATCGGGGGGCTGGCGGTCGTGGCGATCACCGCCCTCGGCCGCTCGGGGAAGCTGCTCGACACCGGGCTGATGCTGCCGCTCGGAACCTCCGCCGTCACGATCGGGTTCGGCATGCTGATCACGTTCGACGTCGACCCGGTCGACTGGCGGGCATCGTGGTGGCTGGTGCCCGTTGGCCATGCGTTGGTCGCCGTGCCGTTCGTGGTCCGCTCCGCGCTCGGGGTGAGTCGCAGCATCGATCCCGATCTGCGCGCTGCCGCTGCAACGCTGGGGGCCCCTCCGATCCGGGCATGGGCGTCGACGACACTTCCCTTTCTGCGCCAACCGCTCGCTACCGGTGCCGGATTGGCGGCCGCCATCTCGTTGGGCGAGTTCGGGGCCACCAGCTTTCTCAGCCGGTCGGGGTCCGACACCCTGCCGATCGCGATCGAGCGGCTGCTCGGGCGAACGGGTCGCCTTTTCCAGGCTCAGGCGTTCGCCTTGTCAGCGATCCTGGCGGCAGCGACGATGCTGATCGTGATGCTGGTCGATACCGGAGCCGCAACCGAGAGGAGCAACGACCGTGCTCGACATTCGTGACGTCACCATCGCGTTCGAGGGCCGACCGCTGCTCGACCATGTCGCTCTGCACCTCGACGACGGCGAAGTCGTCGCCCTGCTCGGGCCGTCTGGCAGCGGAAAGAGCACACTGCTACGAATCATCGCCGGCCTGATCGTTCCCGAGGCCGGCGTGGTCGAAATCGACGGGGTCGACGTCACGGCGGTGCCGACCCATCGCCGGTCGATCGGCATGGTTTTTCAGGACGAGCAGCTGTTCCCCCACCTGTCGGTCGCCGACAATGTGGCCTTCGGCCTGAAGATGGCTGGAATCCAAGCGGGTGACCGCACTCGACGTGCCGACGAGATGCTCGAAATGGTCGGATTGGCGGGATTCGGTAATCGCCAGATCGGCCGACTGTCGGGCGGCGAAGCCAAGCGCGTCGCACTCGCCCGTTCGCTCGCTCCGTCACCCAGGGTGTTACTGCTCGACGAGCCGCTGACAGGGCTCGATCGCGACTTGCACGACCGGCTGGCCGGCGAAGTGGCGGCGATCCTACGGCGCGCCGAGACGACCGCCGTTTGGGTCACACACGATCCGTCCGAGGCCGACACCGTCGCCGACCGAATCGTCCGTCTCGGGGGGCCACCCGGCCTCGTAGCCTGTCGATCGTGACCACACAGATCGTCGAACTTCGAGCGCAGGACACGCATTCGCTGCGTAAGACGATCCTTCGTGATGGCACCGCCAGCGACGTCGTCGAGTTTGACGGCGACGACCTGCCGGGCACGCTCCATCTCGGGGTCAAGATCGATGACCAGATCGTCGCCATCTCGACATGGCACGTTCGAAACCATTCGGACCATCCCGATCGACTGGGTGTTCAGTTGCGCGGCATGGCCACGGCGGCGCCGCACAGGGGCAGCGGCACGAGCGCCGCCCTGCTGGCGGCCGGGGTCGAGCGTTGCCGGGCGTCGGGCGCCGAACTGGTGTGGGCGCATGCCAGGGTCACCGCCTTGAACTTCTACGTTCGAAACGGATTCGCGACGGTCGGCGACCAATACGTCGATGCGACGACCGGCCTGGCACACGTCGACATCCTGCAAATCCTCGACTGACGATTTCCGCTTTTCGGTGGTCCTCCACCCTCACTGGGATCGGAGGTCAACATGCAACAGCCATCGTCACAAGCAACCGAACCTGAGCCGTCGCAACATCCGAACTCGCCACGCCACCCAGAGTCAACACAGCTGCGGCATCGAGCCGCCGATCTGCGCAGATTGGCGGCATCGATCGAACGGTCGCTGGTGATGGCGCTCGACGATGTCGGCGGCGCCGATACGTGGGACACCAATCGGGCTCGGCTGTGCGAACGGATGTTGTCCCGCAATCTGCACCAGCTCCACCAGGCAGCCGACGACCTGCGCGAATCGGCCCTGCGATTCTGTCGCCGTGCCGACGAGCTCGACCTCGCCCACCGCGCCCGCGTCGCATGACCCCAAGCCGGTTCAACCCGGTGCTGCTTGCCCAGCTACGAGGCCGCACGGCCGACGCCCTCTTTCAACTGGGCGAGCTTCGCAGCCATGATCCCTCCGCAGCGACGGCGATGCGTGCGCTCCGGCTGACGCGCCACACGCTGGAATGGTTCTGGATCCCGGCCCTCGACGACCTGTTGTCGCCACACTGCGAAACTCAGAATTCGGGAGGGTATGACGAAGTTTGATGATGTCATGGTTGCTGAACGGATCACGATCTCGATCGACAAGGATCTCGCCGGGGCGCTGCGACAGGCAGCAGCCGATGATGACACCAATATCTCGGCCTGGGCTTCCAAAGCGATCCGGCGCACACTCAACAATCGCGGCCTGCTCGCCGTCATCGCCGATTGGGAAGCCGAGCACGGCGCCTTCATCGAGAACGAACTCGACGAGGCACGCCGGAGGCTCGACTGGTGACGACGCTCGTACTCGACACCGGCACCCTGATCTCACTCGACCGCAACGAACGCGACACGTGGGCGTTACTGAGTGTCACGGTGGGTGCCGGTGACCACGTCACGGTGCCGGCTGGCGTGATCGCGCAGGCGTGGCGCAACGGACGCCGCCAGGCCCGCCTGGCTCAGGCTCTGCACCATCGCGACGAGATCGCTCTGGACGGCGCTCACGCCCGGGCGGTGGGATTGCTGTGTGCCGCCACCAATACGTCCGACATCGTCGACGCGTCAGTTGCGGTTACAGCAGCCGCACTCGCCCGCCATCAGCCAACGATCCTGCTCACCTCCGATGTGGATGACCTGCAACCGCTGCTCGACGAACTCGGAAGCACGGCTCGCATCGAACCCGTTTGACCGGGTCGATCAGAACAGGTTGGCAGGCTCGAGGCCGTCGATCTCGATTCGGCCCATCATCCAGCTGAGCCGTATCGCCGGGTCGAGCGCCAGCGCCACGTCAGGCAGCGACGTCATGCCCATCGGCCGACGGGCTTTCCAGAACATGCCCATCAGGCGCAGGTCTCGGCGCACATAGTCACTCGGCATATCGGCAAACCCGTAGCCCAGGTCGAGATCGGCCCGATGTACCTCGACCTCGCGTTGACGCATCAACGGCAGCGACGCTTTCGGCCGGACGCCGGGCAGCATTGTGACGGTGCCGCTCCAGTCGAGATCTGCATCGGCGAGGCGAATGTCGAGCATCGCCGATGTCGCCGTAACGTCGTCGATCAGTTCCGCCCACGAACGCGATGATCCCGATTCGATATCGCAGTTGCGCCCCTTGGCGCCGTGTGGGTATTGCACGAACCCGTCGAGCATGCTGACGACCCCATCGGCGTTGCGGGCGATGTGGGTCAACACATGACCGACTGTCCAACCCGACAAACCCGTCGGTTGCTTAGGGTCGACCCACGTCAGCGACCTCAGATGGGCGGCCAGCGAGGCATGCGAGTCGAAACACGACTCGATCTCGCTTCGGACCTCTCGTTGATCAACTTGATCGTCGTTCACGGCGCGACCGTAGTTCGTTCGTGGCAGGCTTGACCGATGCACGACACGATGCACGACACGATGCAACCAACGATCCAGCTGGGCATGGTCGGACTCGGCCGGATGGGCGCCAATATGGTTCGACGGCTGATGGCTGACGGCCACGAGTGTGTGGTCCACGACGTCAGCTCTGAGCCGATCGATCTGCTCGCCGCGGAGGGCGCAACGCCGGCTCACACGCTCGAAGACCTTGTCGCTGCTATCAATCCGCCCCGCAACATCTGGGTGATGATCCCTGCCGCGTATGTCGGTGGCACGATCGAACGCCTGGCCCCGCTGCTGTCACCAGGCGACACGATCATCGACGGCGGCAACTCGTGGTACCGCCACGACGTCGACCGCAGCCGACCCCTACTCGCAGACAAGGGCATCAACTATCTCGACGTCGGCACAAGCGGCGGCGTGCACGGACTCGAGCGGGGGTATTGCCTGATGATCGGTGGAGCGACCGATGCGGTCGACCGAATGGCGCCGATCTTCACGTCGCTGGCCCCCGGCATCGAAGCTGCCGAGCGCACGCCGGGACGCGACGGCGCTCCATCACCCGCCGAACAGGGGTGGCTGCACTGCGGTCCCTCCGGCGCAGGCCACTTCGTCAAGATGGTGCACAACGGCATCGAGTACGGCCTGATGGCCGCCTATGCCGAAGGACTCAACGTGCTCGCCAAGGCCAACATCGGCGCCACCGATCACGCCGTCGATGCCGAGACAGCCCCGCTCGACGACGCTGAGTACTACCAGTACGACATCGATCTGTCGGCCGTCAGCGAGGTGTGGCGACGCGGCTCGGTGGTGTCGAGTTGGTTACTCGATCTCACGGCCGAGGCATTGCTCGATGATCCGAAGCTCGATCAGTACGCCGGCCACGTCAGTGACTCTGGTGAGGGTCGCTGGACAATCCACGCCGCGATCGACGAGGGCGTGCCCGCTCCCGTATTGTCGGCAGCGCTGTACCAGCGGTTCAGCTCGCGAGGTCGGTCCGACATCGGCGATAAGGCGCTGTCCGCGATGCGAGCGGGGTTCGGTGGACACCACGAACGGAAAGATTCGAGCCGATGATGCTCGTCGACACCCATCAACCAACCGCCGATGCACTCGTCCTGTTCGGCTCGACCGGCGACCTCGCCAAGCGCAAGCTGTTTCCTGCCCTGTACCACCTCGAACGCACGGATCAGCTCAACGTGCCGGTGATCGGTGTCGCCCGTAGCGACTGGTCCGACGAGGCGTTCTGCCAGCACGCACACGACGCGATCATCGCCGCCGATCCCCACGCCGACGCCGCCGTGCTCGAACCGTTGATGAAGCGGCTCGATCTGATCCAGGGCGACTACGCCGATCAATCCACGTGGGAGACGCTGCGCGACACCCTCGATCGCCACTCGTCATCGAACGCCGTGTTCTACATGGCGATCCCACCCTCGATGTTTCCAGAGGTCGCCCGCCGGCTGGCGTCGGTCGGTCTCAACGAGCGCGGCCGGATCGTGGTCGAAAAGCCGTTCGGGCGCGATTACGAGTCGGCAGTGCAGCTCAACACCACGCTCCACACCGTGTTCCCTGAGGAACGCATCTTCCGGATCGACCACTATCTCGGCAAGGAGAGCGTCGAAGACCTGCTCGTGTTCCGTTTCTCGAACACGATGCTGGAACCAATTTGGAATCGCCGCTACGTGCGCAGCGTTCAGGTCACGATGTCAGAATCGATCGGGGTCGAGGGCCGCGGCTCGTTCTACGACGGTGTCGGGGCGATCCGCGACGTGCTCCAGAATCACCTCTTGCAGGTTGTCGCACTGTTGGCAATGGAGCCTCCTGCTGGTCCCGAACCGCAGTTTCTGTCGGACGAGAAGGCCAAGGTCATGACTGCCATGTCGGCGATCGACCCATCCCGGCTCGTGCGCGGTCAGTACGTCGGTTATCGGGATGAGCCAGGTGTTGCCGCCGATTCGCAGGTCGAGACGTATGTCGCCGCACAGGTGACGATCGAATCGTGGCGCTGGGCCGGTGTGCCATGGTTCGTGCGGGTCGGCAAGGGCTTGACCACCGCTGCGACCGAGGCCGTGATCGAGTTCCATTCGCCACCGCGCATGTTGTTCGACGAGGCCGGTGGGCCGCCTCCGGGGCGCAACCTGGTTCGACTTCGACTCGGCAAACGCGACGGGGTCACATTCACGCTTCAGGCCAAAACGCCGGGCCCTCATCTCGACAGCCAGGACGTCGATGTTTCTGTCGACTTCGCCGCTGCCCTCGGCGAACGATCCGAGGCATACGAGCGACTGCTCAGCGATGCCTTGCGCGGCTCACCGCGCCGCTTTGCCCGCCAAGACGTGGTCGAGCAGACATGGCGGGTCGTTCAGCCGGCGCTCGACACGCCCGGCCCTGTGCATCCGTACTTCCGAGGCACCTGGGGCCCCGCCGAGGCCGAGCGCCTGCTCGGCAACGGTGACCACTGGTTGGCGCCCAGCATCTGAACCCGTCTCCACGGCAGATACGGGGTAGCAGCCAAGCCGGCCACCCCGAAACTCCCGATCTGGGCACTGTTCCTAGCGCCCCAAGCTTTGGACCAAGTCTTGTTGCCCTTGGTGGCGGCCGGCGTCGAGGGGTCCTCGCACGGTGACTACGGCCAAAGCGAAATCGACGCCGCCTACTCACACTCGATCGTCGGTGCGCTCGACATCGGCGGTGGCGCCTGACCAAATCGTCGCTCGACGTTCAACCGGCGACCACATCGGTGGCACTGAAGAACTGACCCGCGTGGGCGATGCTCCGTGTGCTGGTTTGGTCGACGAATCGACGTGCACGAGTTGAGCCCGCGAGGGGTCGACTACTTGTCAGGTAGTTCGAGGGGCGCGCTTGCGGCGACGTAAACCGAATCGTCGCCCGGCTCGAGCACAGGCGATTCGGTCGCTGGCTCGGCACCGGTGTTGACGAGTAGCTCTGTTGCCACGACGTCACTCTCGAGCGAACCAGGTTCTTGGCAGTTCGCATCACGGCAACGATCAGTAGCGGCCGGTGCACTCTCAAGATCGGTCGGCGTGGCGTTGGTGCCAGGCCAGAGCTCGTCGCCCGGCTCAAATATTGGCTGTTCGGTCGCTGGCTCGTCGCCGGTGTTGATCGGAACTTCTGAGTCGGCGGTAGGGCCGCCTCCGCAGGCGCTCAGCGCGACGACAGCAAGGAGCGAGGCGAGGATGGGGGTCTTTGTGTTTGCTTTCATGCGGGTTTGACGACCGCGGGTCACGACGGGTTCCCCGAACGAGGAGGATCATCCGAAAGGACGATGTCGACGGCCGCCGGAAGGCAGCCACGCTGACAGAGTCGATCAAACGCGGCCGCCGTCGAGAAGGTTCACTCCGATGTCGCCGCCGCGTTCACCTGGGCATTGAACTCGCCACTCCGAGATGAACGATTCATCGACTGCGCAGCTGACGCCGACTCGGTGCAGGTGCTGCCCGACGCAGTCGTCGCGGTGGCGTCGGGCACCAACCTGCGCAACCTCCAGATCCAAGCGTGGCAGCAGGCCGATGGCGCGGTTCTCGATGCTGGCACTCCGATCCTGCTCGTCGGAGGGAACCCTGACCTTCAAGCGTTCTTCGTCAACCAGGAAGGGGCATATGGCGTCTTCGCACTCCCGGAGGACTCGGTCGCGATCCATGAGGCACTGCTCGTGTCCAACTACGAGTCGACCCTCGTGGAACTCGCCGGCGCCCATGGCAGCGCAGTCCATCCCTCCAGTCCCGAGTTCCCCCGGCACGTCGAGCTCGTCGTCGCTGCAGTCGAGACGGTGCGTTGAGGAGGCCTTCACGGCGAGCATCCGCTCAGAACCGACGAGCAGACATGGCCGCCGCACTCAGCAGCTGCGGTGTTCTCGTTCGCCAACCAGTCGCTGCAGCAAAGGGTTATCGATATCTGCGGCGAGAAGGGCGGCGGCGGCACCGTCACCGTCGTTGCCGAGTACTGCGGCGTGGAGCATCGAACGTACCGTCAGCTCTCTCATTCCGGTTCTGGATGTGAGCTCACGCATCGTGTCGATCCAGCGTTCTGTATCGGGGTGATCGTGTCGTAGGCCGAGTGCGCACTGTGCGTCGAGGATGTAGCCGTCGAGCCAGACATATGGGTCGGCAAGTCGATTGCACCTTGAACGGGCGTCGGCGAAGACCTTGAAGGCGTCCCCGGTTGCGCCGGTCGCCTCAGCGACCATGGCCAGTCCGCGGGCCGACATTGCTTCCCAGCATGGATCGCCGAGTTGGCAGGCTCTGGCGAAGGCGTGGCGAAGCATGCTCTCAGCTCCGGTTGGGTCGCCACGGAGAAGCTCAACTTCGCCACGCATCGCCTGCGGCCAGGGAAGGAGCGCCAGCCAGTGGTCTCGTTCGGCGAGCAAGATGGCAGCGTCAAGCTGCTCGGCGGCAATGTCGTGGTCGCCGCGCAGCAGGTTGATGCGGCCTAGCATCGACAACGCGAAGGCCTCACGTCGCGGCTCGCTGGCTGCCCGCGAGAACCCGATCGCCTGCTCGAGAAGACCGACAGCCGTGCCGTAGTTGGCGCGGTCACTCTCGACCGAACCCAGATAGGTCGTGGCCTTGGCCACGATCGAAGACGAATCATCGGCAAAGTCGAGTGCGTCACTGAGCCACATCTCGGCGCGGTCGTAGCGGGCGCGGAGAAAGTCGACATACCCGAGTTCCGCTCGTGCTTGAGCGACCGCCGTTCGGTCGCCATCGGCAAGGGCGATGTCGACGGCTTCATATAGCGCTGCCGCACCCTCCTCGTCGAACCCGCGGAGTGAATGGATCAACGCCTCGCCCAGCACGAGCCGTGAACGCGCCCGAAGCCAGGTCGCGCTCGTTCCGTCAGCGAGCCGTACCGCCGTCCGCAGCGACTGCACCCCGGCCTCGACCGCCCCGGCGGCGACGGCCGCCGAACCGGCCTCGATGATCGCCTCGACCGATGCGGCGTCGGCGATCATCGCCCCGCGATCGCGGGTCTCACGCATCGCTGCCCGCACGGCCGGACCAGGCTCAACCCCGAGTTCCTCAGCGAACAACTCGGCGCAGGCTTGGAACTGTTGCTCGGCTGCGGCGTCATCTCCGTTGAGTCGGTACAACCGGATCAACAACGCTTGATGGTTCTCGTCGAGAGGACTCATCACCGCCGCCCGAATCGCGTAGTCGAGCGCCCGCTGCGTCTCGCCGCGCGACAACGAACCGAGCGCCGCCTCGTGAAGGATCGCCTCCGATGCCGCAGCCACGTGCCGCTGCTCGGACAACAACCACGATTCGAACCCCGGTACACCCCGGATCGCGATGCCATCGAGCAGATCCGCTCCCAAACCGGGGAGCTCGACCGCCTCAGACCATGAACCCTTCATGACGACCGCAACGTCGACCACGGAATCCTCACCGAGTTCGAGCACGACAGGGTCCCCTTGGAGGGATCCAGGCTCGCCGAGTCCGCGTCGGAGCTCCGACAGGTTCCATCGCAAGGCCCTGAGCGGATCGTCGGCTTCGTTGAACAACAGGGAAGCGAGTCGAGCTCGCGTCGGTGGACGCTCGCTCAGGATGAGAAAGGTCAAGAGCGCCCAGCTCTTACGACTTCGGAACTGATACGCCTCTCCTGATGCAGCCTCGATTCGGGGGCGACCGAGTAGGTGAATGGTCAGGCTCATGATCGCCTGAATGTTGTCACGTTCGCGGCCGCCCCCTGCGCTCAACCGAGGCGTGCGGCGATCGCGAGCACTCGAAGGTCAGGGAAGTCCTCGCAATGTTGGTACATGCACCAGAGCCGAATCACTCATGTGTGTTCGCTGACGGGGTAGATCTCGTCGGCGACCAACCCGTGGGCCTCGCGGTGCACCGTGTTCGCAGCCTCGGCGTCGGGGGCCTGGACAAGGCAGAAGATCTTGCCTGCCTCCTCGTCAACCCAATACCTCAGGTACTCCACGCCGTGAGCCGCCTGATGCGCCAGGTCCGCCTCATGGGCGCCGGCGACATCACCCGCCGAGACCCCTCCCTCGATGTTGTGCACGTCCATGAAAAGTGGCATCTGCTGTTCCTATCTGTCGTGACACCGACGCGTATTCGCCGGAATCCTTGAATAGAGACACCAAACCGCGCCCGCGTTTGACGCAGCGTTTGACGATCACAACCTCGGGCGTTGGAGTGTGTCGACGGAGTGTGTCGGGCAAACTCCGTACGCAGCCAACGCCTGGAGTGAGCTGAGACGACCCTCGAACGCCGCCGCTCACGAGGTCATAGGCGCTGGGTTGGTTGCTGTTGCGGGCCGAGTCGCCATGTTGTGTCTGACACAACGTGGTCTGAGCTGGTGTTGGTGTTGATCACCGGCGGTGGCGGCGGAGCGTTCGGTGAGCTGCTACCGATGGTTTGACCGTCCGGGGTTGTCTTGTTTGGGGTGGTCGAGCGGGTGTCTGCTAACTCTGTGACACCCCCTGGTCATGATGGGGGTATGGATGTTTCTTCCGTTGTCG
>CALFRK010000011.1 GCA_937919625.1 uncultured Ilumatobacter sp. | reverse complement strand
GAAGGAGTCGACTGATCTGGTGGTCGATGTGTCGGCCTGGTTCGACTCGGGTGTGGGTAGTGCGATGGGCCGAATTGTCGATACCCGGTACGGCGTCGGCCCGATCCCGCCTGGCTGAGACGTTAGGACAGCGGGTGTTGGGCTTCAGGTGGTGTAGTCGGCGTTGATCCGCACGTAGCCGTCGGTCAAGTCGCAACCCCACACGGTCGCCGTTGCTTCGCCGGTGCCGAGGCTGACATGGATCAAGACGTCGTCGCTGGCCATATAACTCGACAGTGCGGCCAGTGCGGTGTTGTCGACTTGGCGGGGGTAGACCTCGGTCGCACCGAAACGGATCACAACCTGGTCCTGATCGATGTCGGTGTCATCGCTGCACTTTCCGATCGCCATCGCTACCCGACCCCAGTTCGGGTCGGCGCCGTGCACGGCGGTCTTGACGAGCGGCGAGTTGACGATTGCCTTGGCGACCCGCTTTGCCTGGGCTTCGTCTTTGGCCAGATCGACCGTGACCTCGATCAGGGTTTCGGCACCTTCGCCGTCGCTGGCGATCATCTTCGTCAACGCCAGGCAGACGTGGTCGAGGGCAACCTCGAGTGCGTCGGCGTCGACCGCACCGGCGATTCCGCTGGCGAACACGACGGCGGTGTCGCTGGTTGAAGTGTCGGTATCGATGCTGACGCAGTTGAAGGTGCGATCGACGACGCGTCGAAACATCGCATCGAGTTGGTCGCCGTCGATGTCGGCGTCGGTGAACACGACGGCGATCATCGTTGCCATGTCGGGCTCGATCATGCCGACCCCTTTGGCGATCCCGACGACACGAGCCGAACTGCCTGCGATCGTCGCCTCGGCGACCTTTGCCACGGTGTCGGTGGTCATGATGCCGGCCGCCGCCCGGTCGGCCGATGTGCCGGTCGGCTGGGATGCAAGGTCGGCGATTCCGGCGACGACCCGGTCGATTGGATAGCGACGCCCGATCACGCCCGTCGAGGCCACGATCACGTCGGTTGGTTCGCATCCGAGCTGGGCGGCGACCCCGGCGACAAGGATGTTTGCATCATCAAAGCCGGCATGGCCGTTGGCGACGTTGGCGTTCTTCGACACGATCACCATTGCCTGCGCTGAGTGGTTAGCGAGGTGTTGGCGGCTGATCACCACGCTTGGTCCGGAGAACCGGCTGCGGGTGAACACGCCGGCGGCCGGTACTGCCCGCTCGGCCGTAATCACAACGAAGTCGTCGGTGTCGTCCTTGATACCGATGTTGGCGACATGGCACCGAAAGCCGGAGGGGAGGCTGGTCACAGGCCCGTTTCTATCAGCCGGTCAACTATCGAGCGCAGCTCGGATCTTGCCGAAGATTCTCGTCATCGCCTCGAGGTCGGTGTTGTCGAGGTGATCGATGAGTCGCAGGCGAACACTGTCGACGTGTAGTGGAGCGCTGAGCGCCAGCTTGCGTCGGCCGGCGTCGGTGAGCACAGCGAGCATGACGCGGCGATCGGAGTCAGAGGTGCGGCGCTCGACCCAACCGGCGCTGACGAGCCCATCGAGCCGGCGTGTGAGCCCGCTGGGTGAGAGTTGCAGCATGCCGGCGAGGTCGCACATTCGCATCGACTGGCCCTCTGAGCCAGTCAGATAGACGAAGACCTGATAGTCGCCCAGCGTCAGGCCCGTTTTTGCGAGGTCGGTCTCGAGCGCCATCATCAGATCGCTCTGGGTCTCGATATAGGCCAACCACGCCGACATTTCGCGATTGTCGAGCCAGCGAACATCGGGGGCACCGTTCAGGTTGGCGGCAGGGGGAGCTTGTGTGCCAGTTGACGTCATGGATTCAGTGTATCCGCACAAATATACATGAGCACAAAGGTTGTGAACGCATGCATGTCGAATAATCTGAGATTGTGCTCAGCGACCGAGCACGGCTCGTAGGGCGACGTCGAGTTTTGGGTGCCCAAACACATAGCCGTCGGTTCGCAAGGCCGCCGACTCGACCCGTTGGCCGTCGAACAGCAACGCCTCGGCGAGTTCGGAACCCAGCACCAGCTTGGGTCCGAATGACGGCACCGGAACGAACGATGGGCGGTTGAGCACGCTGGCCAGGGTCTTGGCGAACTCGGTGTTACGAACGGGGGACGGTGCCGTCAGATTGACGGCACCGGCAATCGAGCTTGACAGCAGATGATCGATGGCGCCGACCTGGTCATCGACAGAGATCCAGCTCATCCATTGTTTGCCCGATCCAAACCGCCCGCCGGCGCCGAGCCTGAAGAGCGGCAACATCTTCTTGAGGGCTCCTCCGTGTCGGCTGAGCACGATGCCGGTTCGGATATGGGCCACCCGCACTCCCGCCGCCTCGGCCGGGGCCGTGCTCGTCTCCCAGGCACGACACAGGTCGGGCAAGAAGCCGGTGCCCGCCACGGCTGATTCATCGAGCTGATCGTCGCCGCGGGCCCCATAGAACCCGATCGCGGAGCCGCTGATCAACACTTGCGGGCCGTCGGCGCCGAGTTCAGCCATCTTCGTTGCCAGCAAGGTCGTGCCGGCGACCCTGCTCTCCAACAGAACCCGCTTGTAACGATCGGTCCAACGGTGGTCGCCGATGCCTGCCCCAGCGAGGTGTACCACGGCGTCGAGTTTGGCCAGCGCTGCCGCCTTGAGTTGCCCGGCTGCTGGATTCCAGGCGATCTCTGTCGAATCTGTTTGCGGTACATGACGCACGATCGGGTGGACGGTGTGGCCGACCCCTGTGAGATGGGCGATGAGCGCCGTGCCGATCAGGCCGCTCGATCCAGTTACGCCGACATGCATCCTGCAACCGTATTGCCTTTCGACCATCGAGACAGGTCAAGCGCGGGCGCAGATCGTCCGATCAGCTTGACATGGGCCGAGACCTACGAAACAACAGGCAACCCGCACCAGAACTGGCTAGCGTCAAAACCCATGGCTGACGACACCGCATGGAAACCCCCAGCTGATGGTGACCCTTCGGTCGACGGCGCCCCGCCTCCCGCTGAGATGCCCCTGATCCCGACATTGCCGCCTGCGGCGCCTGTGTCTACACCGCCCCCGGCTTGGTCTCCCGGCAGCGAGTCGACGACCGCCTCGCCGCCTTCACCCGTGGTTGGTCAGCCATTGCCGCCAATCGCGACGGCTCCAACCGGTCTCGGTCAAGCTGCGATCGTCGTGACGGGGCCGGTCACGAGTGGTGTTCACGGTCGTCGGTCGAAATGGCTCGTCGGCTCGTCCATAGTGGCCGTCTTGGCGGTTGGCGCCGCCGGCGTTTTCGCCGTTTCCAACTTCACCCGTTCGACTGCCGGTGGATCGCAAAACCCAGCTGATCTTGGTACCGAATTGCTGAACGCGATCGAAAACGAAGACGTCCTGGGCGTGATCGACGTGCTCGCCCCTGGCGAACGCGAGGCCTTTGGCGAACCGTTTGTAGAGCTGATCTCAGAACTGCAACGTCTCGACGTGTTGGCCGACACCGATCTCTCTGCGATCGCAGGTCTCGACATCGAAATCACCGACGAGGTTGTGCGAACCCGAACTACAAACGTCGATGACATCGTCAACATCTCGCTTTCGGCTCAGGTCGAGGTGACCGTCAACGGTGCCGAACTGCCGATCGGGGACGTTGTCACCGACAACATGCCAGACGACATGCTCGCCGAATTGCGCGGCACCAGGGTCACAGAAAACAACGAACTCGACATTACTTTGACCGCAGTGCTGATCGACGGGCGCTGGTATTTCAGTCTGTTGCACACGCTGGCAGAGCTCGCTCGCTCTGGCCTCGGCGACCAGGTCGGCATCCCGGTCGAAGGGATCGGGTTCGATGGCGCCGAATCGCCGGAGGCGGCGGTCGATCAAATCCTCGATCGAATCGAGGCGCTCGATCTGACCGGCATCATCCGCTCGCTCGACCCCAGCGAGGCCGCCGCACTACAGCGTTACGCCCCGCTGTTGCTCGACGACGCCGAAGCCGAATTGGCTGCTGCGCCGATCGAATGGAAGATCACCGAGCGATCGGTGAGGATCGAGGGTTCGGGCGATCGGCGCACGGCGTTCGTCGATGCGCTGGGAATCGAGGGAACACTCGATGGTTCACCGTTCTCGTTCAGCTTCCACGACCGATGTTTCGCCGCCGAGTTTGACGGTGAACGAATCGAGCAGTGTGCCAACGTCGGCAGTGTCAGCGACCTCGACGACGTGTTCGGTGACGCTCGTGAAGTACAACACCTGATCGAGGTCGTCCAGGCAGCCTTCGCTGACGTCGAACCCGTCGGGCTCGAATTGCGGTCGCGCGATGGCGAGTGGTTCGTCAGTCCGATCGCCTCGTTCACCGACGCGATGCTGAAAATGCTGCGAGCGCTCGATCGGCCCGAACTCGACGGCATCATCGAAGCGGTCGAACCGGCTTTCGAGTCGGTCGCCGACGGGTTCTTTGGTGCCGGTGACGACTTCTTCGGTTCGAGCGGCGCCGACCTGGCAGTACCCATCGAACCGGGTTCGGCCCCGGATCCCGGTGAGCCGCCAAGCGACGACGACTTCGGCTGGTTGGAATGCTACGAGCTCGATTCGGTCGAGGCGACCGCGTGCTTCCGGTCGTTCGAGGCCGGCGGCGAGATCGAAGCGGCGGACATCCCCGTTGTGCTGCGCCACCCCGAATGCGGGTATGCCGACGCTTCATGGGGCGGCGCCAATTACCAGTTGCCCGACGACGAGTTCATCGCCCTCGCCGAGGCAGCTCGCGGTTGTTTCCTCGATCTGCTCGCTGCCGGTCAGGTCGAAGAATGGGAGCTTCCCGACGAGATCGTGCAGCTCGAATGTTTCGAGGGTCGCAACTGGTACCTGGTCTTCGACGATCCCGAGTACGACATCCGTTTCGACGCTTGTCGCAACGCCTCGCTCGGCGGGTAGCCGGCCGCCGTGGTCTTGTTGTGAGACCGCTGGCCGTTCAGCCGATTGCGGCGCTGATCAGCGAGTCGAGCAGGGCATCGTCGGCGGCGCCATATAGCGTCTGCACTTCTCCGCTCGGCAGGATCAGTGCCAGCGCCGGCTGGGTTGCAACATCGAACCGTGTGAACACGTTGGCGTCAACGTCGTTGATCTGAGGGAACGTCAACGAGTATTTGTCGATAAACGACTCGAACTGATCCTCGGTGCCGCTCCAGGCAACGCCGACAAACTCGGCCTTACCGGCCCACCGTTGTGCTGCTTGCTCGACCGAGGAAGCTTCCCGATTGCAGGTGCTTCACCAGGGGGCCCAAAACCACAGCAGTACCGGTCGGCCCGCCAAGGTGGTGAGTTCGATGTCGCCGCCGCCGACCAATGGTGCCGCGAACTTGAGCGCCTCTGGCAGATTGGCCGGTGCGAGAGAAGGTGCTGTGTCGGAGGAAGGTGCTGTGTCGGACGGAGGCGTCGGCGCCGTCGGGACGATGGCAACCGGGACCGACGGCGTGGTAGCTGGCCCCTCTACGACCGACGTCGGAGCCGCCGCCACCACCGCACCGGCCGGATGTGCCGTTCCGTTGTCGGCCCCACCGCAGGCGGCGAGGATGCCGACCGCTAGCAAGGGGAGGGTGAGGCGCTTCACGGTCGGAAACCGTATCGCTTGCCAAGTGTCGATGTCGGTCACCGCCGGCGGGTTTCGGAATCGTTCAGAATCCCGCCGTTAGCCTGAGCGGCCGATGAAGACCCGGACACTCCTGACGCTGGCGCTGGCCTGTGGCCTGGCGATCATGCTGGCTGGGGCGGTGTTCCTTTTTCAACTGACGACCCAAGACGAACTGGCTGAGCCGGTTCCGATCGGCGAGCAGGTGCGAGTTGGCGACATGATGGTCTCGGTCACGGCCGCCAGCGAGCAAGGCGACGGCCGGTTGGCGATAACGATCGAGATCGGTGGCACGGTCGACGAGCAGCCCGCAGACGAGTTCCGGCTGATCGCATCCGGCCGGGCTCTGTCGGTCCTCGACACGACCTGCCCGCCGGCCGAATCGGATGTGCAGGCATGCATCGTTTCGTTCGACGTGTCCGAGGCCGACGGCGTGTCACGTGTGCTGTTCTACGAGCGTGGCGAAGACCGAGCGCGCTGGGTGTTGGGCTGAGCCCGGCGCCCGGTGCGTTACCCGCCGGTAGGCCGCTACCGTGGCGTGAGTGAGTGACTCGTTCGACCTCGTCGTCATCGGTGGTGGGCCAGGTGGCTACGCCGCCGCGCTCTACGCCGCCTCCGCCGGCCTGCAGGTTGCGCTGGTCGAGAAAGACGCCCTCGGCGGCACATGTCTGAACCGCGGCTGCATTCCGGCCAAGGCGTTCCTCGAAACGGCGGCTGTCAAACGCCACGTCGATCACAGCGCCGACTTCGGGATCGAGTCGAGTGCGCCCTCGGTCAACTTCGCCGTCACGCAGCAGCGTAAGCAGAAGATCGTCGCTGGCCTCGTGGCCGGGATCGCAGCCATGTGCAAGGGTCGCAAGGTCGAGGTCTTCAATGGGGTTGGGTCGCTCGCGGCCAACAAGACCGTGTCGGTCACGATGGCCGACGGCAGTTCTGCCTCGATCACCGGTCAGCACGTCATCGTCGCCGCTGGCTCGGTACCGCGCACGATTCCCGGCTTCGACCGTGGTGGCCCGATCCTGACCAGCGACGAGGTGCTCGACCTCGACCATGTGCCCGCCCGGATCGCCGTGATCGGTGGTGGGGCAATCGGTTGCGAGTTTGCCTCGATGTTTGCCGACCTGGGGGCCGAGGTGACGATTCTGGAGGGTTTGCCCAAGATTCTCCCTGGTCTCGACGCCGACGTCACCAAGATGGTCGAGCGCAGCTTCAAGAAGAAGAAGATCGTGACCAAGACAGGGGTCAACGTCACCGGACATGTCCCCAATCCTGAAGGCGGCACCACAGTGTCGTTCGGCGACAGCGAATCGATCGAGGTCGATGCCTGCATCGTGTCGGTCGGGCGTCGTCCCTTCGCCGACCAACTCGGCCTACTGGGTACCGGCGTCGTCGTCAGCAATCGTGGCTTCGTCGAGGTCGACGAGTATTGCCGCACCGGCGAGCCGGGCGTGTACGCGATCGGCGACTTGATCAACACTCCGCAGCTCGCCCACGTTGCGTATGCCGAGGCGGTGCTGGTGGTCAAGCATCTGCTGGGCGAAGACCCGATGCCGATCATGTACGACCGGGTGCCGTGGGCGATCTACTGCCACCCAGAGGTGGCGTGGGCGGGGCCTGGGGAAGACGCTTGCAACGAAGCCGGCATCGATGTGATCGTCGGCAAACACTTGTTCAAGTTCAATAGCCGAGCCCAAATTGTCGGCGAGACAGACGGCATGGTGAAGGTCATCGCCAAGAAAAACGACGACGGTACAGCCGGTCAGATATTGGGCGTGCACATGGTCGGCCCGTGGGTCACCGAGCAGCTGTCGGGCGGCTACCTGGCAGTCAATTGGGAGGCCACAGTCGCCGAGGTCGCCGAGTTCATTCAGCCTCACCCCAGCATGTCAGAACTGTTTGGCGAGACGGTGCTGTCGCTCACCGGTCGCAGTTTCAGCGGCTGACCCGCACAAATCCATACAGGCTCGACCCCGATACCGATCGCAGACCAGACGCAACAGGAGTAGAAACACAAATCATGGCTGACGTCACCCTTCCCCAACTCGGCGAAACCGTCACCGAGGGCACCATCACACAATGGTTCAAGCAGGTCGGCGACGCCGTGGCCGCAGATGAGCCGTTGTTCGAAGTGTCGACCGACAAGGTCGACACCGAGGTGCCGTCACCGATCGCCGGTGTGGTCAGTGAGATTCGTGTCGCCGAAGGCGAAACGGTCGATGTCGGAGTGGTGGTTGCTGTCGTTAGCGATGGAGCCGCCGCCCCGCCACCGGTGGCGGCGACCACTCCGCCGCCGGCAGCTCAAGCCGCTCCGCCGCCGCCTCCCGCTCCGGAGCCGGTCGCCGCTCCGGAGCCGGTCGCC
>CALFRK010000010.1 GCA_937919625.1 uncultured Ilumatobacter sp. | reverse complement strand
CATATTCGGTCGCGCGCTCGGAGGCTCCAACCGAGGGCGCCGAAGGGGCGGCGACGGAGTTATCGAGTTCGGCCGGTGGGATGACCGGGGCGCGCTGTGCCCACAGCTCGGCATGCCAGGCGTGCAGGTGCGATGCCTCGGCGAACAAACGCTGCAGATCGGGATCGGGTGTGTCGATCACCCAGCCGCCGAGCCGTTCGAACAGATCGATGTTGCGGGCCCGCATCGAAGCGCAGATCGCTGCGAGCTCGGTGATGCCAAGATGCTGGTCGGGCGGCTCAGTCACGACCGTGCCCCTGCCCGCCAGCTGGCCTCGGCGGCGCCGAGGTCGGTCGCCGGCTCTCCATCGGCGACGTACTCGAGCAACATCGCACGAAACGGGCCGTGCGCCTCGAGCTTGCCGAGGATCGCGTTGACGCCCCACACGACCCGGTCGAGGATCACAAAGCTGGGCGGCATGTTGAGCGATTCGATCACATCGGCGTGCGGGCCTTGTATGTCGAAGATTTTGGTGATCGTGTCGATCATCCACTGCCGCGTGAACGTGAACTCATCGGTTAGGTAAGGCACATAAGGGCTGCTGACATAGTCGAAGACGTGTTCGGCTTCGAGCCCATGGCTGTGTCGCAGAAATCCGCTCTGCTCCATCGCCCGCACCAACAACTCGGGGTCGCGGTGCACGATCACAGCGTCGAGCGTCGGCTGCAGCGAATCCCATTCGCCGGGCGACCACCGCTTGACGAGCCCGAAGTCGAGGAACGTGACGCTGCCGTCGTGGTGGAACTTGTAGTTGCCAGGATGTGGGTCGCCGTTGAACGCACCGTGCTGATTGACAGCGAATTGGGCGAATCGCCAGACGACTTCGGCGGCACGTTGCCTGGTCGCCTCGCTGGCCGTGGTGCGGAACTCGTCGAACGACATGCCGTCGACCCACTCGGTGGTGAGCACCTTTTCGGTAGACAGCTCGGGGACTAGATTCGGGATTCGTACCCACGGATGGCCGGCGAACAGCCGAGCGAATTCGACACAGTTGTTCGCCTCGAGTCGATAGTCGAGCTCCTCGCGCATACGGTCGCGGAGTTCGTCGACAAGGCCCTTGGCGTCGAGCCCTTTCAGCAGCATCGCAGAGAATGTGGCGTACATCACCTCTGCGGCATCGAGGTCGGATTCGATCGCCTCGTGGACGCCGGGGTATTGAACTTTGACGGCGACGTCCTGCCCATGGTGGGTAACCGCGCGGTGCACTTGCCCGATGCTGGCGGCGGCGGCCGGCAGGTTTGTCCAGTCGAGGAAAGCCCGCTCGGGGGGCTGGCCCAACTGGCTTTCGACCACGCTGGCGGCGAGTGATGGTGCCATCGGGGCGGCGTCGGATTGCAGCGTTGCGAGCGCTGCCTGGGCCTCGTCGGGCAGGGCTTCGAAGATGAAGCTGACCATTTGCCCCGCCTTCATCAGGACACCCTTCATCTCGCCCAGTTGCTTGGCGACATCCTCGGCCGTGCGAATCGCGAACTGCGCGTCGAGTTCGGCGCGCCGGTCGGCAGGCGAACCGACTCGGCGGACTCGAGTCACCGCGTATCGGGCCGCGTTGCGAGCTGAGAGCTTCCAGATCTTGGCCGATCGGCTGAACCGGTTGGTGATCGGCGATGAGGCGGTGGCCTGGCGAGTCTTCGCCGCCGCGGCGCTGATTCCGGCGGCGAACGCCACCAGTGTGGCAAGCGAAGCGATCCTGGTTTTATGCATGGCGACGTCAGTGTCGATCGATGGGCGACTTGACGATCAGGACGTGCGCCGGGCGACCGGGTCAGCGATCAGAGCCTCGTCGGAAATTGGATCACCCGTAACCTCATCGGTCCAGTAGGTGCCGGCATCGAGACGATGCAGCGCCATCTCGACACCGGCCAGATCGCGCTCGATTCGATCGAGATCGGCCGCCGCCCTTTCGGTGGGGGGCGTGACGGCAGGCGCGGGCGACGACGCTACGGCGGTCTGTTCGGGACGTTCGTTCACGTCACGGACGCTAGCCGCGAGATGTCAGCGACGTAACCTGCGGGAATGGCAGGGGTGAGCCGACGGCAGCGATGGAAGCAGTTGCCTGTGGCGATCGCCATGCTTGCGCCATCGCTGGTCATCCTCGTTGTGTTCGTGCTGTATCCGCTTGGGAAGGCGGTCGTACTCGGCCAGCAGCGCTGCAACGTGCAGGGCAGGGACTGCGTATCGAACGGGTGGGATCAGTACATAGACACGTTCTTGTCGAGCGAGTTTCAGCATGCGTTGGGGGTGACGTTCAAGTTTGCCCTGATCACGGTGCCGCTCGGGCTGGTGTTCGGCGTTGGACTGGCGGTACTCGCCGACAAACATCTGCGTGGGATCGGGATCTTCCGGGCGATCTTCTCCTCTACGGTTGCCACGTCGGTCGCCGTGTCGAGCCTGATGTGGCTGTTCTTGTTGCAGCCAGAGGTCGGAGCGCTGTCGAATCTGGGCTGGCTGAGCGACATGTTCCCGGTGATCAAGAGCCCCGGCTTGTTGCGTGACCCCGGCACCGCTTTGACAGCGGTGGCCATGTCGAGCGTGTGGTCGAGCCTGGGGTTCACGTTCATCCTGGTCACCGCCGGTCTGCAGGGCATCCCCGCCGAACTGTACGAAGCGGCGGCGATCGACGGCGCCACTGGATCTCGCCGATTCCGGCATGTCACATTGCCGATGCTGGGCCCCACCCTGCTGTTCGTACTGATCGTGCTCACCACCCGGGCGTTTCAGACGTATGGAGAGATCGACCTGCTCACTTCGGGCGGCCCCAAGCCGCACGACTCGACGATGACGCTCACTTATCTCACCTACGGGCAGGACTCGATCATCCGCGGCAACGCCGGCCTCCAGGCGGCGACTGCGGTGCTGCTGTTCGTCGTACTGCTCGGACTGTCGCTGCTGCAGCTGCGTGGGATCGGAAAGCGGGTGCACTATGGCAACACCTGACCAGGCGGTGATCATCGCAACACAACCCGCCGGCACATCAGGAGGGGCGGTATTTCGGCCGCCGCGCGGGCTGCGACTGGTTGGCCGGTACTCCCTGCTCGGCCTGGTGACGTTGATCGTGTTGTTTCCGGTGTACACGACAGTCGTCGCCTCGTTGAAGCCCGGCAACAAGGTGCTTCAGAACCCGCTCGTGCCCGACGCCTTCACTCTCGACATCCTGCGTGAGGCCTGGTCGGAGGGACGCCTCGGACGCTTCATACTCAACTCGCTGGTGGTCGCCGTGCTAGTCACCGTGTGCCAGGTGGCGACGTCGGTGATGTCGGGGTATGTCTTCGCGATGCTGGATTTTCCGGGTCGCGGCGCCTTGTTCTTGGTGTTCCTGGCGACGCTGTTGGTGCCGCTCGAGGCGACGCTTGTCGTCAACCGCCGAACGGTTGACTCGCTTGGCTGGCTGAACTCCTATCAGGGGTTGGCGGCGCCATTCCTGGCGACCGCGTTTGGCACGTTCTTGCTGAGACAGGTGTTCCTCGGGTTCCCGGACGAATTGCGCGATGCCGCCCGGATCGACGGAGCAGGACACATCCAGTTCCTGTGGAGGGTGGCGCTGCCAATAATTCGGCCAACTGTGGGAGCTTTGGCCCTATTCGGTTTCCTCTCCAGCTGGAATCAATATCTATGGCCGAACCTCATCACGACGGAGTCCGATATGAATACGGTTCAATCTGGTCTGCGCCTGCTGCGCTACTCGACTCTCGACAAGCCAAACTTGTTGATGGCCGGAACGGTGATCGCAGCGGTGCCAATTTTCGCCGCCCTGCTGGTATTCCAACGCCAGCTCGTGCGCGGACTCACAGCAGGGGCGGTGAAGGGATGAAGCGTCATGTGATCGCCGCTGCCACTGTTGCCGCGTTGGTGGCAGCATCCTGCGGGTCGGGCGGCGACTCGATCCTCGAATCGGGCAACGAAACCGCAACCACGATCGCTGTCACCACCACGGTCGTAGCGCCCGATGGCACCGATGGCACCGATGGAACCGATGGAACCGATGGAACCGATGGAACCGGAGACACGACCCCGCAGGAGCCGGTGGTGGCCGTGACCACCACAACGATCGC
>CALFRK010000009.1 GCA_937919625.1 uncultured Ilumatobacter sp. | reverse complement strand
CTGCGGTCGGTGCCGCGAGATGCAGCGCTTCGCGAGGACTTGATCAAGATCCTTCTGCTCGGCCCCAACCCTGAAGAGATCGAGGATCAATTCAGCTCGTTCATCCCTCCCGCCACCGAACTGTTGTCAGCACGCTCGAATGGACAGATCCTGATCCTCGATCTCACCAGCGAGATCTCCGAACTCACCGGACAAAGCCTGTCGCAGGCGATCGCCCAGATCGTCTACACCGCCACTGAGATCGACGGCATCAAGGCAGTGCAGCTGAAGGTAAATGGTGCCGAAGTGGCCTGGCCGACGACGAACGGCGACACCACCAAAGACCCCTTGCGCATTTACGACTACCCCGGTTTTGTGCAAACCGCACAGCCGGCCTATCCGGCCGTGCCGGTCGGAATCTGACCGAATTGTATGGGCTGCCCCGCCGGGCGCCGAGCACGGTGCCACCGCGCGGCAGCGTTGCACGCATCGTCTCGATCGTCAGCGGAACGGTGCGGCGTTCCAACACGTCGTCCCAGGCGTCCAGAAATCCGACGATCTCGTCGCCATCCGAACGCTCGCCCTATCGCACAACGGCGCGCAGCACAGCGTTCAGTCCTGGGCAGTCTCCTCCGCCAGTCAATACTCCGACACGCACGACGTCGGATCCTATGAGCCGTAACATACGGCGCAACCATTGCTGGGACGCCTGAGCACTTCTGTATCCAAGGTCTGAACTGCTATGAACTGAGCCGTGGCTTGGGATTCTTCACGACCGGTGCCGTGGCAACGATTGATCCGCGAATGGTTGTTGTACGTGGGCATCATGAGCGTTCTGTTCGTGCTGCTCTTCCGCGACACCGGCCTGATCGGGGTCATCGCCGGACTGCTCGTCAGCGGGCCGCTATATCTGGCGTTCGGCGCCGTGCTAGCCAAGTTCGGATACCAACGCAAGTCACTCAAACAGCTCCGCACCGAAGCGCCGGTTCGGGGCTCAAAACGTTCATCCGGCGGCAGCGACACCGTCGACGCCAACAAGCCGCGACCCAAGCCGGCACCGACCAGCCGAACCGGCGGGGCCCCGACGAAAAGCAACGCCAAGCGGCGCCGCTGAGAAGTCGTCGGATACGGTCGCGATCGTGATCAACGACACCTGTGTCATCGCCATTGACGCCGGCACAACTGGCGTGCGCAGCCGGGCCGTCTTCGTCGACCGTCGACCAGCGGTGGCCGCATACCAAGAGTTCACTCAGCACTATCCACAACCGGGTTGGGTCGAGCATGATGCGCGAGAGATTTGGGCTGCCGTCACCGACACTTTGAGGCATGTGATCAACGAGGTCGGGCGCTCCTCCGTCGCCGCCATCGGCATCACCAATCAACGCGAAACTGTCGTGGCCTGGAGCCGGTCGACCGGCAAACCGTACGGCAATGCGATCGTGTGGCAGGACCGCCGAACGGCGGCACGCTGCGATCAGCTCGCGGCCGACGGCAATCTCGACCTGGTCCGTCGGCAAACCGGGCTCGTGCTCGATCCCTACTTCAGCGGCACGAAGTTTGAATGGCTGTTGCAGCACCGCGAGATCCCAGTCGACGCTGATCTGGCGCTCGGCACGATCGACACCTGGCTGATCTGGAACCTGACGGGTGGCCAGGTGCACGCCACCGACGTCACCAACGCCAGTCGCACAATGCTGTACGACATCGTCGAGCGCCGGTGGAGTACCGATCTATGCGACATGCTGAATGTGCCATTGGCAGCGCTCCCCCAGGTGCGGCCGTCCAGCGGCCGTTTCGGTGTCACCTCCGAAGCGTGTGGCGTCGCAGCCGGCATCCCCATCAGCGGCGTGGCGGGCGACCAGCAGGCCGCGCTGTTCGGACAGGCTTGCTTCGAGCCGGGCATGGCCAAGAACACCTACGGCACAGGCAGTTTCATCCTGCTCAATGTCGGGACAACATGTCCCCCACCAACCGAGGGCATGCTGACCACGATCGCATGGGAACTGGTTGACGGCACCATCGCCTACGCGCTCGAGGGTGCGATCTTTGTCACCGGGGCAGCGATCCAGTGGCTGCGTGACGGGATCAGCATCATCGACGACGCAGCCGATACTGGCCCGCTCGCAGCGAGCGTTCCCGACAGTGGCGGTGTCTATGTCGTGCCCGCTTTCGCCGGACTGGGATCTCCGTGGTGGGACCCCTACGCCCGCGGCACGATCGTCGGCATCACTCGCGGTACCACGCGGGCACACATCACCAGAGCTGTTGTCGAGGCGATGACCTACCAGACACGCGACGTGATCGATGCGATGGTGGCTGCCAGCGGCACCCCGATCACCGACCTTCGTGTCGACGGCGGCGCCTCGGTCATGGACTTCATGTTGCAGATGCAGGCCGACCAGCTCGGCGCTACGGTTCGGCGCCCGGTCGATCAGGAGACCACGTCACTCGGTGCCGCTTTCCTGGCGGGGTTGGCAGAGGGTGTGTGGCCCGACCTCGACGCGATCAAAGCCACCTGGCAACTCGAGGCCACATTCGAGCCCGAACCCGACCGAACGTTCACCGATCTTGGCCACACCCAATGGTTGCGGGCAGTAGAGCGCAGCCGCGGCTGGATCGAGCACTGAGCGACATGGGTTCCCGACGTGACAAATCGCAGCTGAAGGCCTCGGAGCTGTTCCGCGCCCCGATCATCACCGAACGGCTCATCATCCGAGAGGCGGCACGAGCCGACGCTCGAGCGCTCGAGCGCTCGATGGATGCGACCGATTTGGCTGCCGGGGCGCGTACGGTCGATGGCGCGCGCCGGTTCGATTCCGGGCTGGCGGCGGTGCCCGTGTGGTCGGCGACCCGGGCGGTGTGCGAGAAGGGCTCGGTTCGCATCGTCGGCGGCGTCGTACTCACCGAGGTCGACACGCATGCCGGCGACACGCCACGGATCGGTTGGTGGCTCGAGCCGGGTGCCGAAATGTATGGCAGCGAGATCGTGCGCGCCGTCGACGACCGACTCCGGGCGATGGGCGCCGACACCGTCGTCATGCATCTCCGCACCGATGACGACATCGCCCTCGGCGTCGCCGAGGAGGCCGGCTTCATCCGTGGCCCCACTGTGCAACATATGACGTCAACCGGGCAACAGATCGACTTCTGGGAGTACGTCAAGACGCCCGGCTGAGCGAGCCGCCTTCAGCCGAACAGGGCGTCGGCGATCCGGACGAACAGATCGAGCCGAACACGTTCACGCTCGTGCACCGGTCGCCCGTCGCGCCCTGCAGCGACCCATATGCCGGCGACCGGGAGATCCGCCCAGAACATGTCGCCGGCCGCCGCGTGTTGGATATCGAGGTGGCTACTGCCGGCCAACAACGAGGCGATCCAGTCGGCGCTCGGTGTATCGCCACACGATGCGACAGCAGCTCCGTCGCGGACCACGATCGACCAATCCGATTCGGTGAGCCGTTGCACACCGTCGGCCAACGCTTGGAGCCGTTCGTTATCGCCGGACTCGGCGACCTCCGCTGCCAGCGACAATGCCAGCATCCCGCCGTCGGAGTGATCACCGCCGATCGGACGGACGTACTCGACCGACACACCGTCGATGGCGTGCACCTCGTTGACCATCAGGTCGACCAGTTCCTCGTTCGGCAAGGCGACGACCAGTTCGTCGATCACACGGCCGCCACCAGCCTCGAGGATCTCGATACCGAGCACATCTCCTCTGACCGAACCGATCCTACTGGCGACTTGCCCGAGGGCGCCGGGGCGATCGGGAAGCCAGACGCGGACGATCACGGTGTGCACGGGTTCGAGGTGAGACATGAGTTGTTGCGGTCGCGTTTCGAGTGGATGGACGACTGATCGTCAGCCGAGCTTGGTCAGACCGCGACGTAGGTTGCGGACCGCTTGCTGGATTCGCTTCTCGTTCTCGATCAAGGCGAAGCGGGCATATCCCTCGCCACCCGGGCCGAAGCCGAGGCCAGGCGACAACGCCACGTCGCACTCGTTGATCACCATCGAGCAGAACTCGACCGAACCCATCTCGGAGTAGGCCTCTGGAATTGGCGCCCATACGAACATGGTGCCGCCCGGCTTGGGGACCTCCCAACCGATCCGTGCCAGCCCCTCGATCAGTGCGTCACAACGGCTCTCGTAGGTCGCGCAGATCTCCTTCGGGAAATCGGAAGCGTCGTTGAGCGCGACCGTTGCGGCGATCTGCACCGGCTGAAACATGCCGTAGTCGAGATAGCTCTTGAGCTTGACCAGCGCCTGCACGACCTCGGCGTTGCCGAGCATGAAGGCGCACCGCCAGCCGGCCATCGAGAAGCTCTTGGTCATCGAATATTGTTCGACGGCGACCTCTTTGGCGCCCTCGGCCTGCAGAATGCTGGGCGGCTGCACGCCGTTGAAGCCGACGTCGGCGTAGGCGAAGTCGTGCACCACGATCATCTCCCGCTCGCGACAGAAATCGACCACACGCTGCATGAAGGCCAAGTCGACGCTGGCACCAGTGGGGTTGTGAGGGAACGAGATCACCAACACACGCGGCTTGGGCCAACCGATGTCGTAGGCGGTGTGCAGACTCTCGAAGAAGTCCTCCGCGAAGTTCTCGCGTGCCTCCGGGTGGCTGAGGCCCCTGATCGGGACCTGACGCAGATCGGCACCGGCGAACAGCGGTCCGTACATGTGGATCGGATAACTGGGCGTTGGCACGATGGCGGCGTCGCCGTGCTCGAGCAGCACCCACATCAGGTGGCTGAAGCCCTCTTTTGAACCGATCGTGTTCGTAATCTCGAACTCGGGATCAAGATCGACGTCCCAGGTTTTCTTGTAGTAGCCGGCGATCGCCTCGCGCAGTTTGGGAATACCACGGCTCAGCGAATAACGGTGGTTGCGAGGGTTCTGAGCGGCCTCCGCCAACTTCTGTACTGCGATGTCGGGCGACGGGATATCGGGGTTGCCGAAGCCCAGGTCGACCACATCTGCACCATTGCGACGTGCCTCGATCTTGAGATTGTTGATGATCGTGAACACGTACGGGGGCAGGTTTTCGATGCGCCGGAACTCCATGCCCCAGGACGCTATCGGCCGCGGCTCCGTCGACTGGTGTGGATCGATGCCGCCCTCAACAAAGAGCCCGACACGGATGCCTCGCCGGAACTGGCAGCGTGATGACTTGCAGCCTCGCCTACGGCTCGGCTCCTTCGTGAGCTGAGTGCAGCAGGGCTGCCCCCACGGCTCCGGCACGTTCGTTCCACTTGGCAAAGGCGATTGCCGGCAAGGGTCGCAGTTCTGGCTGATAGATCAGCTCGCGAAACCACGCCCTGATCGGGTCGAGATACAGGTCGGCACCTGCCGCCAGCCCGCCGCCCAGCACAAAGCGTTCTGGATCAAGCACGTTCGTGAGATTGACAAGGCCCAGGGCAACCCAACGCCCGAACTCGTCGATCACGGCCAGCGCGTCAGCGTCGCCCTCGCGGGCCGCTTGTTGCACCATCTCGCCGCGTACGGCCTCAGGATCGCCTCCAGCGATCTCGATCACACGGTCGGCGCGCCGCCCGATCGCCGCCTCGCGGGCGAGTCTCGCCAGCCCGGATCCCGATGCGTAGCGCTCCCAGCATCCACGCCGGCCACACGGGCACGGCGGCCCAGCGGGATCGACGACCATGTGCCCGTACTCGCCGGCAAATCCGTGTGTGCCACGCTGGAGACGCCCACCGCTGACGAGGCCTCCGCCGATGCCGGTGCCGAGCGTGACCAACACCATGTCGGTGCATCCAACCCCCGCCCCCAGCAGCCATTCGGCGGCAGCAGCGCAGGTGGCGTCGTTGTCGACGTCCACCTCGTGGCCGAGTCGCTCGCCCAACAGACCGGCGACATCGAAGTCGGCGACGCCATCGAGATTCGGCGCCGACCTCAGCACACCCTCACGGTTGACCAGCCCAGGAACTCCAACACCGACCTGCTGGTAGGGGCCGAGGGCGCCTATCAACGCAGCCAGGGTGTCGATCAGCTGTGGCAAACTGCCGGGCCCACGGGGGGTAGGGCGACGTTGCTCGGCGACGATCTTGCCGTCTTGATCAAGTGCGACGCCCAAACATTTCGTGCCCCCGACATCGACGCCGACGGTGCGAACAGGCGTGACGTTCACGTCTCGGCGAACGCTTTCAGTTCCTTTATGGCGTTGAGGATTCGACGCTCGGCTCGGCGCTTGACGAATCCGGGCAGCGGCACGACGAGCTCGATCGCCAGGTCGTATTGCACGTGGGTGTCACCCTCCGGTGTGGCCTGGAACTTGAAGGCCCCGTCGATCGAGCGCTGGATATCGCCCCTGATCATCGTCCACGCCAGCACGTTGGGCGCCCCGGCATAGTCGTACGAGAGCGTGTAGTGGGTGCTTCGCCCGAGCGCAGAAGTTCGGAACTCGACGTGACTGGGACGACCGTGCTCGTCGCGACTGGAGATCACGACGTCTTTGACGTCGTGTGTCCACACGGGATACTTCTCGAGGTCGGTTGCGATTGCCCACACCTGCTCGAGCGGTGCCGCAATGGTGATGGTCTCAGTCGCGGTCTCAGCCATGGTCTGCATTCTGCCTGATTTGCTGGCGTGAAGTGGGGACGTCTGGGCGAGTGGCGAAGTTGCCGTGGTACACGGCCCAGAGACCGTTCAGCCCGAACCCGAGCATCGGCACCAAGAATCCGACTGCGAGTGACGAACCGGGGTTGCCGTCGGGGCCGTTGGGGCGAGCCAGGGTGGTGGCGATCGCCACCACAAACTGCACGAGCAGAGTGAGATTCATCGTGCGCCGCACCGGGCCAGGAATCGCGTTGCCCATCAGCAGGTACAGCTGCGTCACTGCGATTTCGTCGGAGCGACTGCGCTGAACGGCATTCCAGTATGACCACAGGAAGGCGAACACGCCGATCGCGAACAGCGCCATTGCCGTCACTGCCCCGATCCACTGTGCTCCGGTGGTGAAGGCAGTTGCGGCGTACGCAGCAGTGGCCGCGAAGACGGCCGTGAACACGAGGTTTACCCGGACGATCGCGTCGCGTGCGGTCACGGCATCAGGTTACGTGCTGATTTCGAGCGCCGCGCCGAGGCGGGCCGCCAGCACGTCGTAGGAGAACTCGACCTCGGCGCGTTGGCGAGAAGCGATCGACATGCGGTGACGCAGATCCGGGTCGTCGAGCAGGCGCGTGAATGCGGCGACCGTGTTGCGCACTGCTGATGGCTGCTGGTCGGGACGCCCGATCACGATGCCGGTTTCGCCGTCTTCGACCGCCTCCGCGGCGCCCCCGCTGTCTCCAGCCACCTGCGGTACTCCACAGGCGGCTGCTTCGACGAACACGATCCCGAAACCCTCCTGTTCGAGTCCGCCCCAACGGTTTCGACACAACATCGTGAAGACATCGGCGCATCCGTACAGACGCGGCAGGTCGTCGTGTGGGACCCGTCCGAGAAAGCGCACCGGCGCCCCCAGTTCGGCCGCCAGTTTTCGCAACCGCTCGTTGTCGCGTCCAGTACCGGCGATGGCAAGCACCAGGTCAGGATCACTGTTGGTCATCTTGGCAACCGCCCTGATCGCCGTGTCGAAACCCTTGCGCGGCACCAACCGCGACACCCCGAGGATCACGTGTCCCGCGACCGGCAGACCGAAGTCGGCGCGGGTCCGGCGGCGTTCGTTGTCATCGATCGGGCAGAATCGGGAGATATCGACCCCTGGCGGCACGACGGTTGTCGGCAGCTCGCGGCCAGCGGCACGGTTGGCCTCTGTGGCCGGGTAACGGCCGGCCGCAATCACATGTCGAGCACCGCGGAGCACGTACGCCAAACCCTGTTTGCTGAGGGGAAGCCGGCCCGGAACCGTGACCTCGGCGCCGTGCAGCACGACGGCGTAGGGAAGATCGAGCGACGGGCCGACCAGGCCGAGCGGTACGGCCGGGTCGAGCACGATCAGTTCGGCACCAAAATCGGCCGCCATTTGATTAATCCGGCGGACCATCATCGGATGTGGCAACAGCACGGGCTGGCGTACACGTTCGATCCGAAAGGGCTGCTGTGAATCGAACTCGGCGGCACCGGCATACGGACTGGTGAGCACGGCGAACTGATCGTGAGGCAGCCGGCGCCACCACTCCCACAGCAGCGACTGGATGCCGCCGATCTTGGGCGGGAAGTCGTTGGTGACGAGCAGGTGTTTCATCGAACCCCTGCCCTCGTGAGGCGTTCGGCAGCCCAATCGGCGTGTTCGCGCAGGATCCGGTCGGGATCCGCACGGTAACGGTCGAGCACGGCGCGTGTGCGCGGATCAGCGAGGTCGCCCCGGTTGCCGAGCACGATCAGGGCGTTGCGACGCCACCACACGGGCTCTCGGTTGGCCAGGTACCAGCGGCCGTGCCGTTCGATCAACTGCTGATCTGTCGCTTCGAGCAGATCGAGCACGTCGACCCACGCCTCTACTCGCTGATCGCCTGGCAGGTCGGCAAGTCGGATGCGGTGTTTGTCACCCAGCCGCACCGACGGCGGACAGACCTCCTGGCAGTCGTCGCATCCGTACAGCCGGTCGTCGAGCGCCTCGCGAAACTCGACCGGAAACGTTCCCGGCTGTTGCACCAGCCACGCCAGGCACCGGTTGGCGTCGACGACGCCGGGCGCGATGATCGCCCCGGTCGGGCACCCGTCGATACATCTGCGACAGGCGCCGCAGCCGTCGCCGACCGGCTCGCTGACCGGATAGATCGCCGTCGTGACGACCGAGCCGAGCACAAAGAAGCTGCCTGCACTGGGGATCAGGATGTTGGCGTTCTTGCCGAACCATCCGAGCCCGCCAAGGTAGGCGACTTCGCGATCGACGATCGAGTTGTCGTCGGCAAATGCGACGGCACGGTGATCGGCGCCACGGATGCGGTGTGCGATCGCCCGCAGACCTGTTCGAAGTGGGGCGTAGTGGTCGATCCAGGCGTAGCGGCCGATGCGGGCCTGCACCCCTGCCGGTCGCTCGGGCTCTTCGTCGGCGCGATACGGGCGGGCAGCGACGATGATCGATTTTGCGTTCGCCACCGCCCGCAATGGGTCGGTCGAGCGCTCAGGATTGCGGTATGTGAACCCCATCCCGGCGTGCAACCCGGCGGCTTTACGTTCGTTCAGCGCCGTTCGTGCACGATCGAGTACAGAAGCCGGGGCGACACCCAGGTGTTCGATGCCGTGTTGGCCAGCGAGGTCGATGACCTCGTTCCACGTCGGCAGCGAAAGGGGGCGTCGCATCGGACCAGCGTACGACTACATGGCGAGTGCATCGTGCACGCGACGGGGCCTCAGCCGGCGACCTGGTACTTGAGCTCGGGAACCAGACCGGCGCTGCTGAACAATCTGACGACTCGTGCCTGCTCGAGGTTGAGCACGAGGGTGTCGTGTTCGACCTCGACGGCGTTGTCACTCAAGAGAAACGTGACGACACAGTCGCTGCATGCGGAGGTGCACTGCATTGCGCAGTCGTCGCATGAGATCGACAGGTCGCGATCGGGTGTCTCAGTCATGTGCTCATCGTGACAAAGGGGTGTTACAGCTCACTCACAGAGAGCGCCTGCGCCAGGTTGTGTGAAACACAACCTGGCTGCCCGACTCACCGATCGAGGAAGACCCGCAGGCTGCCGGCGTAGTTGGCAACCCAGACCTGCCGGGTGTCGGGGTCATAGGTGATGCCGACCGGGTGGGTTCCCGAATAGACGGTCTGCAGGATCTCCATGTCGCTGGTGCGGACCTTGCTGACCGTGCCGTCCTGGTAGTTCACGACGTAGAGGCTCTCACCGTCGTCGGAGATCGCCATCGTGCGAGTCTCCGTCCCCGTGGTCGCCGTACCCACAACCGACCCGGAACTCAGGTCGATCTTGCGGACCATGTTCATCTTGTGGTTCGACACGTAAAGGTAGCGATCGTCGTCGGACAACAAGATGTGGCGGGGCGTCGTTCCCGACACGCTCGTGGCGTACGAACGAAGCACCTGATGCGACTGCAGACCGAGCATGTCGATGCGATGCTCGCCCATCACGGTTACGTAGACGACCTGGCTGTCCTTGTCGATCGCCAAGCCGCGCGGATGACGGCCGACGTCGACGCGGGCAACCTCGGTGTCAGTCGCGGTTTCGATGAACGACACGTCAAATCCGCACCAGTTCGACACGACGAGCGTCGAACCGTCCGGCGAGATCGCCATGAACTTCGGAACTGCTCCGGTCGGGACCACGGCAACGATCTCGAACGTGGCGACGTCGATCTTGTAGACGTAGCTGTCGTCCCAACTGCCACGATCGCAGTCGTCGTCAGCGACAGGGTTGAAGCCGGTGCCGAACATCTTGTAGTTCGAGACGTACACGAACCGGCCGTCGGGCGTGAAGGCCGCCTCGACCGGCGAACCTTGCACGACCGAACCACCGCTGATACCGAATGCTGCGAGATCAACTTCGTCGGGAATCGTGGCGAGCTGATTGCCAGCGCGGTCGTAGATCGCCACGTTGTGCCGGTACATCATGTTCTGGGCGAAGAACAGGCCGTCGCCCGACGACACGATGCTCTTGGGTTGTAGATCGGCGTCTTCCACGATGAAGGCATCGACGAGCAAACGCTCGTCGGAGGACTTGCCGTCATCGGGTGCCAGCACGACCGGGATCGTGGTTGTCGGTGCGACAGTCGTGATGGTGGTCGCCGTCAGCGCCGATTCGGCGGGCGTCACCGGCTGTTCGACGGCACCTTCGGCCGCTGGCGGCATGCTGTCGGCAGCCGATGAATTGGCTTGCGACAGGTCGACGGACTGCAGTGCGGAGGGTTCGGCCTTGCCGTCTTGCTTGAAGGCAACCACGACCAGCAGGGCCGTCAGGGCAACGAGCGGCCCAAGAATCACAAGTCGACGGTCGATTTCGTTGATGCTACCGGCGGCGGGCTGAGCCGATCATGATCCCGGTACCATAGGCAATCGACTTACACGGGATGTGGCGCAGCCTGGTAGCGCACCTGCTTTGGGAGCAGGGGGTCGGGAGTTCGAATCTCCCCATCCCGACTATATCTACGAGGTGTTTTCTAGTCCGACCGGAACCAACAACCGCTGTGCGGGGGAATGTGCGGGGGAACACGAACGGCGCAGAATCGGCGACCGACCCGTACTGATCAGTCACGAGGGATCAACGCACGACCTGGACCGCAAGGCGCCGTCTCGACCGTCGTTGTGGAACGCCCGACGACGACTAGACCATCGCGCGGCCTATCTCCAGATGCTCTGGTCTGCCGGATCCTGAACTGTGCATGCCGTCGTGGGGTCGCGAATATCGAGCACTGCACTGGGGCCGGACTGTTGCGGTCGCCCTGTGTCCGTCGGCGGATTATGGAGCGCGTTTACCGGGTGCCGCCTAAGAAGACTTTGATGACGCCAACCGCCCGCTCGAGTAAGGCATCTCAGATGGCGATGGTCATGCGGATGGCTGACGGTGACCTGCTACGGCTCATGGCTGCGGCCGACAATCACCTTGTGCACCTCGCCCGCGCATTCCATCCACTCGGCGCGTGTTGTCGTCGTATGAGACCGTGCTAGTCCTATGGCGATGTACAGACCTCTGCGAGTTGCCACGTGGAACCTTGAATGGGCTACACCAGGTAGCAGTCGTCATGAACGAGCGATGGGCCACCTGGTTGGACTTGACGCGGACATCATCGTCACCACTGAGGATTCGCTGCATGAATGGGTCGACTACCCGTACCGAATCGATGGTGGTCCCGACTGGGGGTACCCCATCAAAGGCCAACGCCGAAAAGTAGTCGCCTGGTCTCGCACACCGTGGGTTCGCAGCACCCATCTCGCTGCACCTTCGGCTAGAGGCAGGTTCGTTCATGGAACGACAGTCGTGGCTGGCATGCCGTTCCAACTACTCGCTGTGTGCATCCCCTGGCAGGACGCACATGTGAGAGGTGGTCGTGCCGACCGGGAGCGCTGGGCGGAACACTTGGACTACTGCGAGGCGCTCGGGCCCGCCGTTGCTGAGTCGCTTCGATTGGGCGCAACGATTGTGGCCGGCGACTTCAATCAACGAATCCCGAGATCTCGTCAACCTCATGCGGCCGCTGTCGCGCTCGACGCAGCACTCGGGCCGTTGCACGTCGCGAGTGCGGGCGATCACCCCGTTGGCCAACTCATTGACCACATCGCAGTCAGCTCGGACCTCACCGTGCACGAAGTCACGGCATGGCCCAACGTCATCGACGGCGAGCGAACCAGCGACCACAGCGGCGTCGTAGTCGATCTTCGCTGAGTTGGCCCCTCTCCCGTCAGGCCGAACCCCACGGCCCCACACCAACGCTCACGTGAGCCGCCCCGTGATGACTGCGCTCACAACTGAGCGGCGGGCCAGGGCAATGACCTCGGCGTTCGGTTGGCGATCGAACATCCGGTCACCCGCGGGCGATGACCTCGGAGGCCGCGTGCCGAGAAACTGGCATCGTTGCGGCGCTGACGTATCAAAGTCGGCCAGTCAACGGGACGGGCGTTTAGTGTTGGCGCATGGAGTTCGGGCTCGGCGTCGATCCGGTCGCCTTGTACCGAAAGGCAACGGATGGGCCGACGATGGGCGTACGTGGGTTCCTTGTGACGGCCCTGATCCCGGACTGGCAGTCGAAGATTCGGCGTTCGCGAGTTCCTGCGTTTGCGGTCACCGTCATCGTCACCGTCATCGCCATCGCCATCCTCCTTTCAGCCGGGTTTACCTCAGCGGTATTCATCGTTGCGGCATTCGTCGAGTCGCCCGTATGGGGTGTGGGAACGCTGATCTTCCTCATATGGGTTTGGGTGCTCATGCTTCGGCCGAAGCATGGAGCGGTCCTCGGCTCGGCGAAGCGGCTCGTCCAACTTGGTGTGGCCTTCGGCAGCGACGGCCAGCCGTCCGACGTGGAGTTGACAACCGAGAGAGCCATCCGTTTCACCACAGGCAAGTACGGTGATAAGGAGGCGGGACAGGTCGCTCGCTGCATTGCCTGGGACGCTCGGATGTTGAGGTACGGCCGGCGGTTCCGGGTCAAGCTCACGGAACTGGAGATCGCCGCTCTCAATAAGAAGGGCGAGAAGGCCCGAAGCAAGTATCAGAAGCGCCTAGATAGGAGGACGATGAGCGAACGCCTGTCGCTGGCGCGCCGGAAGGCAACAGCGACCCGAACGTGGAGGCAGCGACGGCGAAGCTCCACCGAGCCTCGATCTGACGGTTCCGATCCTGGCTCAGATCGCATTCAGTGACGGCCGCCGTTCCCTCCAGCGTCGGTTCCGTTCGCTGAAGCTGAATCGGGATCGGCATGGCGGCGCGATCTCAGCTCGGTCATGCGACGAGGAACTTCAGCGGCTGAGTCTCGGAGCCGGTGGGTCAGTTCGCTATCGGTGACCTTGATCCGCAGCCGCTTCGCTACCTCGCTCCCAGCGACTGATCTACGGAGGCGTGTAGCGGCTTTCGATACTTGCGGCGAACCGGATGGTGGATGTGCGGCGACGAACCTCGTCAACCTGTACGCCCCATACCCAACTCCCGCCGCTGCCACCGCTGGAACAGCAATCACGACGAACGAGCCAGCCGCCATTCCTCCGCCGATCGTTCCTCCGATGGTCGCGAGGCCGGAGCTAATCCCAGCCGCGCTCAATCCAGCGACCGAGCCAGCAGAACTGACAGCCGCCACACCTGCCATGCTCCCCCCAGCGACTCCCGCCACCGAAGCCTTGCGGCCAACTCGACGTGCCGACCTCTCACTGCTCGGCAGCGCCTTGTCGTCTCGAAGAGCAACGTTCATGACCAAAGCACTCGTAACCCCCGGCACGAGCCCGAGCACCACGAGCCCTCCGACTGCACCACTGCCGACGACAGCTCCGCTCGCGGCAAGACCCGACATGATCCCCGGACCGCTCAGTCCAGTCGTCACCCCAGCGGCGCTTACCACGCCAACGCCTCCCGCCGCCGTGGCAGTCGATCCTCCGACCGCCCCAGTCGCCTTGAACCCGTTGACCTGACGGCTCTTATGATCGCCCGTCACGCACCATCGGGCAAAGTGCTCACAGTTGTTGCCATACAGGTTGTAGCCAGACTGGCCGAGCTTGGACTCCGCACGCTCTACCACCTCGGCGGGATCGAATCGCTCACCGTAATCCGTCACCTGCACCGTGGCATCCTTGGAGAACGTCTCCAACGGCTCTCGACGAATCGATGCGCCGCGCTTGCTGCCTGGCGTACCGGAAAAGTGAACGACCATCCCGTCGTTCACCTCGACCCCATGATGGGTGTACCCGGGCCGTCGCACGAATACATGATCACCAGCAGCCATCAGCGCACCTCCGAGCCGATCCGTCGTCATTGTAGGCGACTGGATGCTCGCCCGGCAGCGCCCGTTCGGGTTGAGCGCCGGGGTGGATGGCCACCATGGTTCCACGCGGTGGAGATGCGGTCAGAGCCCGGGCTCGTGTCGTGTCGTTGCGGCGACGGCGTTCGGACCGAGCTAGGACGAAGCTCACGACCACCGGCAAAGTCTGCGTCTACACACTCGCTGCCACCGACCTCGTGATCGGGAGGACCGCGGCGTCCGGATAGCGATCGGTAAACGTACGCCAGAGGTGCCGCCGACGAGTTGATCCCGAGTGGCTTCCTAGCGTCCTCATCGCAGGCCTGAGATCGATCCGTGCAGCGGCCTCGCTGACGGTTCTGCGCTTACGGGTGGAGCGCGACGTTTCGGAATTGTCGTGCACCTGTGTCGAGCACCCAATTGTGACCGAACGTTGCCACGGGTCGTACGACGAGCGCAATCCGGCGGAGTGCATCGCTCGCCGGGCTGAGTTCGGAGATGAGGCGGACCTCGCACCCGCAGTCCTGATCCATCGCGGTGAGTTGTGCCCACCCGGTGATGTCACCTTCGACACGTGCTCGCACGAGGCTGTGGGCGTCGACCTCGATCAAGATGACATCGATGTGCAGCGTGTATGGCAAAGGCGGCTTGACCACACAACGCCAGCGCACCCCCTCGCTGAACGCGGACCCTTCGAATTCGTGCAGCCAAGGCCACCACTGCCGGTATAGCTCGATGCGGGTGATGGCCGCCCACAACGAGGTGCGATCAACGTCGAACCTGAATCGTCGATCCGATCGGATTTCCACGGCCTCGGCGTCGCGATCCTTCCCCTGGCCTTCGTCGAACAGACCGCCTCGCCGATCTGGTATCGACCCGTCGAACCCGCGATTCGACCCGAACTCACCCTGGCATGGCGCGAGCGTCGCCACAGACCGCCCGCGGTCGAGAAGTTCCGGGAGCACGTGCTCGCCAACGCCCCGCGCCAAGATCAAGGGCCGTAACCGAACACTGGAATGAAGGAGGAGCCTCGAATGCGCGCAGGCCAGCTGGAACAACCGTCGCACAACTCGACTGGACCACGCACAAACGTGCACCGCCAGCGCCGTAAGCGTTACTCACCGACGTCGAGCGAGCCTTCGAGAACGAAGAAATTCCAGGTCTCCGACCTGGTTTCGGGGTGGAGCTAAAGGGAATCGAACCCTTGACCTCTTCCGTGCCATACATGGCCCGATCGCCCATGGCCGTGCATCGGCGTCCACGCATGTCCAGGTCAGGTGCCATCTTCTTTCCACCCACGTCCACTGACGTCCACCATTGTGTGTGTGCGTAAGGTCCCCGAAAGGGTCTCGCGTAATCTAACGTCGACTTCAGAGACGAGGCGATGGCGCGCGGCAAGCTCGACCGTTCCGCGACCAGCCAGACAGTCGTCTCGTGGATCGTCGCACCTACGCGCCCGACTCACCAGCATCAGGCGCAGCCGAGGTGGGACGCACGCCGAGCACATCGACCGCGTCACCTGCCCGAAGGCCAGGCAGCGGGACCCCGCCCGGGGGCTCTAGCCGCCGCCAACTTGGACACAAAGACGGTACAAGGAGTGGCGCTTCCCAGCGCGACGAGAAGCACCCCAGCGGTCTCAGCCGGTGGTGACCATCATCGTCTGGATGGATTACTCGCCCTCACGCCACTCGGCCGACCCCGCGTACTCCTCAGTTTCGTGGAGGCACCTCGAGTGCGGACAGGGCATCGAGGGCGATCAGCGCTGCGGCATCGACTGCATCGTGGACGAGTTGCCGGTGCGGGTCGTAGTCGGACATTTCGACGTCGTTTTCGAGCAGCGGGTTCCCGTCGATCGTAAGAATGCTGCTGGCCTCGATACCGTGAAGCGCTGCGATGACGAACAGCGGGGCGCACTCCTGCTCGACGGACGCGGCACCGGCGCGCTGCCAGAGTTCCAGGTTGCTCCCGAGCACGGCGAGCGGGTACATGACGGCCCCGGTCAGCGTGATTCCCTCGTGAACTTCGTGATCTGAGCCGGCGGCGGCGGTCATCAACGCGTCGGTCAGGCGTCGTGCCGCCAACGCTGGGAAGCCCAACGGAACGAGCCGATCGGTGACGCCGTCGTCGCGGATCGCTCCAACGACCACGATGTGGTGTCCGTCGAGAATATGCGGCTGCAATCCTCCTGCGGTGCCAACCCGCACGATTGCCTGGGCGCCGCCTCGACAGAGTTCTTCGAAGCAGATCGCAGCTCCGCCGGCTCCGACGCCGTGCGAGGTGACGCCGATGTTGACGCCGCGGTGGTTCCCTCGGAACGTGACGTATTCGCGGTAGCGGCCGAGTTCCTCGAATCCGTCGAGCGTGTGAGCGATGCGTTCGGCCCGGTCGGGGTCGCCGACGACGACGATTCGCTCGGGAAGGTCGTCGGGTGCGACGCGCAGTACCGGCAGCGGTTCTTTTGAAAGTGTTGTCATGGTTGGTTCCTCATTCTGGGGCGATGGCCCGTGTCGGAGTCGCGGCAGCGCGTGGACCGTCGTTGGAGCGATCGTTGTAGTGTCGGCGTCTCGCCTTCTCGCACGCCGCCAAGACGTCGGCGGGCACGGGGGCGACGAGACGGACGAGACACGTATGCGCGGCCGTTGCCGATGCCCACTGCGACGTCGTTCGGGCGTTCGTCAATGCGTTTGGGTTGCCGTTCGCACAGACCACGCCGAGTCGTGTCTCGGCCGGTTCCCACCACACGCCGGTGTGAAGGAGAAGTACCCCTGGACGGATCGAGTCGCTGGTGCTCACGGTTGCGAGACAACCGCCGCGCTCATTCGTCAGGAGCACGATCCAGCCGTCGGACAATCCTCGATCCCTGGCATCCTCGATCGAGATCACGACCGGTGCCGGCGATGGTGAGCCGGTTCCTGCGAGTTGGGAATGGAGTGTTCCTCTGGGCTGAGGCGAGAGGAGATGGAACTGGTCGGCGGCGGCAGCGCCCAGCCACTCGTGTGGCGGCTTCCAGTCGGGGTGTTCGGGGACGCCGGGCGGGGGGTTCTGTTTCCAGAGTTCAACCCGACCCGACTCGGTCGCCAAGGGGTGCCGTTCTGGTTCGTCGCGAAATTGCTGGATGAAGTTGACCGGCACGTCGACGGTTCGCTCCGCCTCGCCGGAGACGACGAAGTCGGCGAAGTCGGGCAGTTTCGTGTCGTCGGTCTTCGCTCTCGCATAGAGGTGTTCGACCCACTCGTCTGCGGTGCGGCCTTCGGTGAAACGATCGCGGCACCCGAATCGGTCGGCGAGGTCCGAGAAGATCTCGAAGTCGTCACGTGATTGCTCGTGTGGGTCCAGGATGCGGTCCATGAACACGAGGTACCGGGATGACGACAGTGCCGCCAGGTCGCGGCGCTCCAGGCCGATCGAGGACGGAAAGACGATGTCAGCTCGTTGGGCCGTCGCCGTGAGATACGGGTCGTTGACGATGACGGCTCTGGGCGTTCGCCAGGCGCGTTCGAGGCGGCCCAGGTCCTGATGATGGTGGTATGGGTTGCCGCCGCACCAGTAGATCAGGTCGATCTGGGGGTATCGGCGTCGTTGTCCTGCGAACAGGTACTCCTCCCCCGGGCGTTCGAGCGCTTCGACGAGGGTCGCCACGGGGATGGCAGTATCGATCTTGTTGCAACCCTGATCGATCGCCGGAAGTCGGGTTCCTGCTGTCGGGGCACCAACGTTGCCCATCGATCCATAGCCAAACGCCAGTCCCGCTCCGACAGTTCCGAGCTCGCCCGTCATCGCTGCGAGGGCGACCAGGCTCCAGACCGCTTGCTCTCCACCTTCGGTGCGCTGCGTCGACCAGGTGGCGTTCACGATCGGACGTTCAGCCTGGGCGATTCGTTGTGCCAGCGCTCGAAGCTGGTCGACGGGAACGTCGCAGATCCCGGCTGCCCAGACAGCATCGCGTCGGGTGCCGTCGATCCGCCCCCCGAGGAGGTCGAGGAGTCGTTGGCCACCCGTGCAGTGGGTCATCAGGATGTGATTGCCGGCGAGTTCGTCTGGCGTCAATTGCTGGGCGAGTTCGCCGGCGAGGCCGAGCATCGCGGCGGCGTCGGTTCCGGGCCTGATCGGGAGCCAATCGGCCGCGAGTTCGCGGTCGAACTCCCCGATAACTGGTCCGACCGACACGAATTCGCAGCCGCGGGCGGCGGCCGCCCGCATGTGGGGACGGTAGAGGTGGCGGGCTTCGCCGCCTGGACTGACCTGGGTGTTGAAAGCCGGGAATCCCCCGAAACTGACGAACAGCGAGGTCGTGTGGGCGACTTCGTCGAGCGACGGCACTCCGGATCCGAAGAAGGTGATCTCGTTGGTGCCGAGCACTTCGGGGAGCACCACTTCGAGCGCACCGGAACTGTAAGTGCCGATCGAGCCGGTGAAACCTCCGATCAGATTCAGGAAACGTTTGAGCTGGCTCTGTGCATGATGAAATCGACCGGCTGACGCCCACCCGTACGATCCGGCGTACACAGCTTGGTTGCCGTGTTCTGCGATCGTCGCCGCGATCGCGTCAGCCGCCAGGTCGATCGCATGATCCCATTCGACGGGCACCAGCCGGTCGAGGCCGCGGCGGTGCGGGTTGGCGAAGACTCCGTCAGTCAGCCACGATTCCCGCACCAGCGGTGCGGGGACGCGTCGAGCGTTGGCTTCGCGAAGACGGTCCCCGATCGGCGACGGGTCGTTGTCGCCGTCGACCCCTTTCACATCGACGATGCCGTTGGCGTCGGCAACCACACGGAACGCACCCCAATGGGTCATCGTCGAACGCGACGGTTGCGTCGTCATGCTCAGAGCGCCTCGGCCTTGGCGTCGCTGTGGATTGCAGCGACGCGGGCGTGCGACAGGTCGTCCACCGAGACACCGGTCGATTCGCCGAGCCGATGCTCTGCGGCTTCGATCAGCGCTTGGGCATCGAGGCCGTACTCCCGCATGAGGTGGGCTTGCGCCGCCCCGTGAGCGTAGGTGTCGCGGAGTCCGAGCCGGGTCAACCCGGAACCGATCCCCTTCTCGGCCATCAACTCGGCGACCGCGCTGCCGAGCCCGCCGATGATGGTGTGATTCTCCAGCGTGATGACACCGTGCTTGGCACCGGCGAGCGCCGCTTCGATCGCGGCGTCTCCGAACGGCTTGTGGGTCGACACGTGGATGTGGGTGACGCCGACGCCGGCCCGTTCGAGTGCCTGGCAGGCGCGCAGAGCCTCCTCGGTCGCGATGCCCGCGGTCAACACCGTGAGGTCGTCGCCTAAGCTCAGGGTTCGCGATTCGCCGACCACCATTGGCGAATCCTGTGGGAACAGTCTGGGAACCTCGCCGCGCAGGATCCGAATGTAGACGGGGCCGTCGATGTGCTCGGTCGCGTCGAGCACCGATTCCACTTCGGTCGCGTCGCCGGTCTCGACAACGGTCATGTTCGGGGTTGCCCTCATGATCGCGATGTCCTCAATCGCTTGGTGGGTGACCCCGCCCGGCGTCACGATGCCGGGGAGGAATCCGAGAAGTCTGACTTTGAGGTTCGGGTAGGCGACCGACATCGCGAGTTGGTCGTAGGCCCGGCGGTAGATGAACACGGCGAATGTATGGATGAAGGGGACGAACCCTTCCCTGGCGAGCCCGCCGGCGACGCCGAGCATGTTCTGTTCGGCCATCCCGGCGGTGATGAACCGATCGGGATAGGTGTCGCGCCACTTGCCGAGTTCGCACGAGTTGGTGAGGTCGGCCGACAGGGCGAGCACCTCGGGACGTGTCCTACACCAGTCGATGAAGTTTTCGACGTGGGGTCGAGTGACGATCTCCATTACACAGTCTCCAGTAGGCGTTGATAGGCGTCGGCGAACACCCGGCGCTCGTCGTCGGAGCTGAACCTCAGGTAGTGCAGCAACGGGGCTCGGGCGGCGAGTGGCTCGACGAGATAGGCAGGGTCAGTTCTGGCGATCACAGCCGAGGGCCGATCGCTGTCACGTCCCGATGCGAGCGCCGATGTGAGCGCCGGGGTGTCGTGGCCGTCGACTTCGTATGCGTCCCAGCCGAACGCTTCGAGGCGTGGTAGCAGTGGCTCGATGCCCATCACGCTCGTCATCGCTCCATCGCATTGTTGACCGTTCGCATCGACGACGATGCACAGCCGGTCGAGTCGGTGGTAGGCCGCGAAGGCGAGCGCCTCCCAGGTCTGGCCCTCTTGGAACTCTCCGTCCGACATAAAAACCCAGTTCGAACCCGTTTCGCCGCGCAGCTTGCGGGCCAATGCGACTCCGTTCGCCTGGCTGAGCGCTTGTGCCAGCGAGCCGGTGGTCGTGGCGATGCCGGGCGAGTGCTCGGCTCCGATCATCTCGAGCGTCGAACCGTCCACGTTGAACGAATCGAGGGCGTCAGGGGCGAGCCGTCCGACCTCGATCAAGGCGGCGTAGAGCACCAGGGCGTAGTGGGCCGGCGAGAAGAAGAAGCGATCGCTAACTGGGCGGTGTTCACCGTTGAAGCGATCTCCCGACTCGTAGGCGTGGTTGTTGCTCGCCGGGACTCCTTCGAATGGTCGGGGTTCCAGCGGGGCGGGCAACGGCTCGAGATTCATCGTGTCGCCGTACAGGCATGCGAAGATGCCGGCCGACGACAGTGCCTGGCTGAGATAGCCGCCGTCATGCTTCATCACGTGTTCGAAAACACGCCGGCGAATGCCAGACGCGATCTCGTCGATCTGTTGGTGATTCATGCAGTCGTCTCCTCGGTTTCGATGTGTCGTAGCGCCTCGGCGATCCGTTCGGCCTGTTCGGCGATCGAGCCGCGATACAAGTCGCCGCCGATCAATAGACAGGTGTCGACGCCGTAGAACCGAACCATGTTGGGTACCCGTTCGACGGACATCCCGCCGGCCGGGCACGGCCAGGCTGGCCTCATGGTCGAGTCTGGGGCGGTACACGCTTGGGCGATCGCGGCACAGTCGTCCTGGGGGAATGCGAACCGACCGCCGTAGTTCGGGAAGATCGAGACGTCGGCGCCGGCTAGTCGTGGGATCTGGCCGAACATCACGCTGTGCGAGAATCCGGATTCGCGTGAGGCCACGAACGAACCGAGCAGAGCGGGGTGCGACATGATGACGGTGTGGTCGGGTGTGTGCTGAGAGAGCCAGCGCATCGTGTCGAACCCGAAAATTCCCGGCAACACGAGCAGTCCACCGGCTCCTGCTTCGAGTGCAAAGGTTGCTGCCGCCGGGAGTTCGTCCATCGGGACGTTGAGGGCGGGCAGATAGATCGAACCGCTGTCGGCGCTGTTGACGGCGTCGGCGATGGCGACGACCCGTTGGCGAAAGTCGGCGAACGGTTGGGTGGCGAACGAGTGATCATCCTTGATGAGGCTGATCCCTCCGACGGCCATCTGACCGGCGAGCGATGCGAGGCGGTCGATCGGTGTGCCCATTGGTTTGAGCGCCGTTGCGAGCAGTGGGCCCGATTCGACACCGAAACGGTGGCGGAGTCCCGCCAGACCATGCCGCGGGCCGGGAAACGCTCGTTTCAACGAGTCGGGGAGTTCGACGTCGACCACCTTGACGCCTGGCACCATCGACATGTTGCCGAACAGGACGTTGAGCAGCTGGGGAAGTTGGCCCCCTACGATCTCCTCTGCGTAGGACACTTGAATCCGGATTCCGTTGTCGATCGTGGTCGACGATTCGATCCGGCCGAGGATCTGGCCGAGGATGTCGTCGTCGGGGACGAGTTCGGGTGGGAACTCGATCGTCTGCTCGATGACGAGTTGTTCGGCGATCGCGGTCGTGCGATCGCTGTCGCCTGTGAGTTCGTAGGTGACGCGGAGCCGCTCGCCTGACAGCGTTAGCGTGGTCGGTTGGAGCGGTGATGGCTGCATGATCAGGACGCCGTCGCCTGGTTGGCGAGGTTCTCGGTGAAGGGCGGGTAGACGAGCCCGCGTTCGGTCACGAAGGCCGTGATCAGTTCGGCGGGCGTGATGTCGAAGGCCGGGTTGGCCACGATCGCACCTGTTGGTGCGACGGATATGTCTTCGATGTGGGTCACCTCGCGGGCGCTCCGTTCTTCGATCGGGATCTGGTCGCCGGTCGCCGTGATGAGGTCGATGCTGCTCCACGGCGCTGCGACATAGAACGGAACTCCGTGATGTCGGGCCACGACCGCCAGGTTGTACGTTCCGATCTTGTTGGCGGTGTCACCGTTGGCAGCGACGCGATCGCAACCGACGAAGCATGCATGCACCGTCTCCGTGCGCATGAAGTGGCCGGACGCTCCGTCGACAACGAGCCGGTACGGAATCCCGAGTTCTTGGAGTTCCCAGGCGGTCAACTTGGCACCTTGGAGCCGGGGCCGCGTCTCGTCGACCAGCACGGAGATCACCTTTCCGCTCTCGTGAGCGACGCGGATGATGCCTAACGCGGTCCCGTAGCCGGTCGTCGCCAAGCTGCCCGTGTTGCAGTGGTGGAAGACGAGTGCGTCGTGCGGGAGCAGTTCCGCCCCGGCCTTTGAGATCGCCAGATTGACTTTCAGGTCGTCCTCGAAGAGGCTCGCGGCGGCGCGTTCGATGGCTGCTCGAACCTCGCTGGCAGGCTGCTCGGCGATCTCAGGGCTCCACACCGCCCGGATCTGGTCCAATGCCCAGAACAGATTGACTGCGGTGGGACGCGACGCCCGCAGTTGTGCATCGGCGTCCTCGAGCGCAGTTCGCATTGCGTCGGTCGAATCATCGGCGCTCTGGGCGGCGATGACCATCCCGTACGCCGCTGCGACGCCGATCGCCGGTGCGCCACGTACCGCCATCGTGGTGATGACCTCCACGACGTCGGCGACCGTGTGGCAGTCTCGGTACTCCAGTTGGCGTGGCAGGTGTTGTTGATCGAGGATGCGCAGCGTTCCCGGCTGGCACCATTCCAGGCTGGAAAACGTCACGATTGATGCTTCGCCTTAAGTAGGTGGTCACGAAGCGCGAGGGCCAGTTCGCGGTCCACGATGAGCGTGTCGATCAGGCGCGCCTCAACTGCTCCGAGTACGGCCGCCAGCTTGTGCTGGCCGGCGGCCACGGCGACAACGCTGGGCCGTGAACGCAGATCTTCGAGAGAGGCGCCGATACGGACGCCGGTCAGCCTGGACTCGACCTCCGCACCGTTCTCATCCAGGTAGCAGCCGAGCACGTCACACACGGCGCCGTCCTCGGCGAGTTGGGTCAACTCTTCTGCGGTCAGGTAGCCCGTTGCAACCATGGTCGAGTCGGCGGTGACCGTGCCGACACCGACGACGGCGACCGTGACCGATGAGAATTCACCCATGGTAGCTGCGACGTGGTGGTCGCTGCGAAGTGCCGCGGCAACGATGGTGTCGCTCACGAACACCGGCGCAGGGAGCGTAGCGACGGCCGCATTCCACTCCCGCGCAAGGCGGACCGCGATCTCGTAACCATCGCCGAGCCCTCCCAGTCCGACGGATCCGACCATTTGGACGACCCGGTGTGGCGGAGCATCAGGGAGAACGCGATCCACCAGAGCGAGCGTGGTGCTCCATCCGACGCCGACGATGTCGTCGCTGTTGAGGATCCGAGTCAGGAATTGCGACGTGGCTCTGGCGACTGCTTCCTTTCCCTCGCCATCGGATACCACGACCTGGCGGACACGCTTCCTCTGCAGGGCCCCTTCGAGTTCGAGTCCCAGCGCCACATCTGCTGGAAGCAGTCGTGTGACGCGGACTTCGACGATGCCCTCCTCGAGGGCGTCTTGGAGGAGTCGGACCACCGTCGCCCGGGACACCCCCAAGCGGTCTGCTACCTGTTGTTGGTTGCGACCCCCGACGTGATACAGCCAGGCCGCGGTCACCAACTGCTCCTCGCGAGACGATCGTGGCAACGTTGGTGTCGTGTCAGACGCAACAACTCGTTTCGACGTTGTCATTCCCCTACCTCCGGTGGCGTTGCGGCCAGATTGAGAAGCTTGGCGAACCGTTTGCGAGACACCGCAAGCGCGACGATCGTGACAGCAAACGGTAAGGCGTCGGTGATCTGTGATGGAAGCCCGTTGCCCTGTAGTCGGAAACCGTACGCCTCGGAGAATCCGAACAAGCCGACCACGCCGAGCACGGCGACTGGGTGAGCTCGCCCGAGCATTACGCCGACGATCGCGATCCATCCTCGACCGGCCGACATCCCATCTGTGAACAGCACCACGTTGCTCAACGAGAGTTGGGCGCCGCCGAGTCCGGCCATCAGGCCGGAGAATCCGACCGCGCCGTAGCGGTAGCGCACCACACTGACGCCCAACGTGCGGGCGGCGGTGGGGTGTTCTCCGACGCCGCGCAGACGGAGACCAACGGTGGTTCGAAACAGCACGAACCACAGCACTGGCACGCTCAGAAATGCGATGTACCCGAGGGCGGTCAACTCGAAGAAGGCACTGCCTACTCCCGGTATCGAGCTGAGGCCAGGGATCCGCCAGTCGGGCAATCCGACGATGGCTGGGTCCGAAAAACTACCGCGGATATCGAAGATCTGGGTGAGTAGGAATCCGGTGAATCCCAATGCGAACAGGTTGATGGCGATTCCCAGCACGATCGGATCGGCCTTTCGACTGACCGCGCCGAACGCCAGAATCAGCGAGATGAGAATGCCGGCAAGTCCTCCGGCGAGCACTCCGACCAACGAACTCCCTGTCGCGTATGACGCGGCGACGGCGCCGAACGCGCCGGCCAGTATCGAGCCCTCGAGGGAGATCTGGAACACGCCTGAGCGTTCCGCGATGAGACCACCCATCGCAGCGAGGAGAATGGGGATCATCGCTCGGATGACCGCTTCGAGGAATGCCTCGGTCAGAATTTGATCAAGCATCCTTGCCACCACCGATCGTTCCCAGGGTCGTGTCGGCGTTCGGCGCTCGGCGTCGAGGAGCCCACGTCGAACGGACGAACACCAGTCGCGTCATGAATACGACGATGATGATTCCTTGCAGAACGAGTGCGAGCGATCCGGGTACGCCGGTCTCTCGTTGCATGGCGAGCCCACCGACTTGTAGGCCGGCGAATCCGAGTGCGGCGATCGCGATCGCGATCGGGTTTCGCGGGGCGATCAGTGCGACCATCAGGCCGGTCCATGCGAACGCCGTTCCTGTGATGTCACCATGGATGTTCACGAAGAGTTGTCCGACGATGAGGTTGGCGCCAACCGCCCCACCGATCGCCCCGCCGACGATCAGGAGCGTTGAACGCTGTCGATCCACGGCGAGTCCTCCGTACCAGGCGAACGACGGGTTGTAGCCGGTCATCAGCGATTCGTACCCCGCGACGCGTCTGCGATCGTGGATCGAGATCACGATCACCACGATGACCAGCACGACGACACTGACCGTCACTCCCCCCAAGATCGGCAGCGTCGGCACGCGCCGGTCGAGAGGTATCGGCTTCATCGCAATCGCCGACGCCCCGGGATCTCCGACGTGGTATCGGATCAGATAGCCGGAGATCGCATCTGCGATGTAGTTGCTGAGCAGAGTCGTGATGAGGATTGGCAACATGAGTTTCCACTGGCCGAGCGCAGCGAGAGCCGCCCAGGCCGCCCCGGTTGCGGCGCCGGCGACGATGGCAACAACGAGTACCAGCGGATCGGGTCCAGGTGCATAGATCGCGACGATCGATCCGACGAGTCCGCCGAGCACCATCTGACCTTGGCCGCCCAAGTTGACGACGCCGGCACGGTACGGGATCGAGAAGGCGAGCGCCATGCCGCCGATCGGAACGGCTCGTGCCAGCGTGTTTCGGGGCCCGGACTCGGTGACCGCGCCGGTCAACAACGCGCTGAACACCTCGATTGGCCCGCTTCCGCTGAACGCCACAACGGCGACGCCCAGCAGGAGTGAGATGAGAATCGCCGAGCTGACGCGCCCTCCGACGACTCGAACGATTCGGACCCAGACCGGTTCGAGTTGCGTGGTGCGCACGCTGATCGTGTGCTCGCTCACGACGTCGTTGCCCCGGACATGTAGAGACCCAACTCCGTTTCGCTGGTCGCGTCGGGCTCGACGACGGCGGCCAGTCTGCCTTTCGACATTACGGCGATACGTGTCGACAGTTTGAGCAACTCCGAAAGTTCGGCCGACACCAGCAACACGGCACCTCCGCCGTCGCGATATCGCAGCAGTTGCTGATGGATGAACTCGATCGCTCCGATGTCGACGCCTCGAGTCGGCTGTTCGACGATCAGCACGGGAAGCGACCGTGCGAGTTCTCTGCCGAGCAGAACCTTCTGAAGGTTGCCACCCGACAGCGACGATGCTTTGGCGGCCGCGCTCTGCGTCACGATTCCGTAGCGGTCGATCAGGTCGTTGGCGTGACGCAGCGCCTCTCCCCGGTTGAGCCAGCCGCGTGAGCACAACCTCGGTTCGCGCTGGAATCCCATGAGGAGGTTCTCCTGGATCGATGCCGAGCCGGCGCTTCCAATCCCTTTTCGGTCTTCGGGAACGTATGCGAGGTGCTCGCGTCGTTGTCGTGTGCTCAAGCCGTGGATCGGTGTTCCTTCGATCCCGATCGTGCCGCTGACGATCGGTGCCAGGCCGACGATCGCGCGGACGAGTTCTTCTTGGCCGTTGCCGGCGATCGCGGCCACACCGAGGATCTCGCCGGCGCCAATCGCGAGGGAGACCCGATCTGTAGCGAGTCCGTCACCATCGTCGGTGCGTCCGACGCAGAGTTCGCTCACGTTGAGGACGGTGCGTCCAGGTTGGCGACGTTCTGCTCGGGCGGTTGGCACGATGTTTCGGCCGGTCATGTCGGCGGAGAGTTCCGTCGGGCTTGTTTCGGCGACGAGCCGAGACGCAACGACTTTGCCTCGGTGGAGGACGGTGGCGTGGTCGGCGACGTCCATAACTTCGTTGAGTTTGTGTGTGATGAACACGATCGTTCGTCCGCCGTCACGGAGCCTTGTCAGCATCCCCAGCAGATCCGAGGTCTCCTGTGGCGTGAGAACGGCCGTCGGCTCGTCGAGGATCAGGACGTCCGCGTGGCGGTACAGCGCTTTGAGCACTTCGACGCGTTGACGTTGACCGACGCTGAGTTGCTCGACGCGTGCGAGCGGATCGACCGACAACCCGTAGTTCCGGGCCAGTTCGTCGATCTCCGCGCATGCTCCGTCGATATCGATGATCGGTCCCCACCTTCGGGGCTCACGTCGGTAGATCACGTTCTCGACAACCGACAGCGAATCGAACAACTGGAACTCTTGGAACACCATGCCCAGGCCCACGTCCATCGCATCGAGCGGGTTCTTGAAGTGCTGTCGCTCCCCCTTCACCCAAATCTCGCCTGCATCGGGTTGCAGGATCCCGTACAGCATCGACATCAGCGTCGACTTCCCAGCACCGTTCTCGCCGACGATGGCATGGATCTCTTGGCGTCCGACCGTAAGGTCGATCGAGTCGTTGGCGGTCACAGAGCCGAATCGTTTGGTCAGCCCTTCCAGGCGAAGGACTGGTTCAACACTTTCGCTCGCATCCCTGTGACCGCCCACGACGTGTCAGCCTGCGGTGAGCGGATCGTTGACGACGATGTCACCGGCGATGATCTGTGCCGCAACTTCCTTGACCCGAGCAACCACGTCCGGGTGGTCGGCGATGACGCATCCGCTGTCGGCGACGTCGTCCGCGAGCGCAACGACTCCGACGCCACCTTCCGCGAGGCCAAACGAGGTGATCGGGCTGGCCGTGCCATCCAGCGCCTTCTCGATCATGGTCTGGGCGACGACGTCGACGCGCTTGAGGTTGTTGTCGATCACGGATCCAGGTGCAAGGCCGCATTGGTTCACATCGACCCCGTACGCGAAGAACCCCTGATCGACGGCCGCTTCGAACACTCCACCGTTGCCACCCGCCGCAGCGGCGAGTACATGATCTGCACCTTGCGAGGCCATTGCGAGCGCCTGCTCTTTGGCTCGTGCGGGGTCACCGAACGGGTTGTCTCCACCGACAAACAACTGGTTGTCTTCGACCTCACGCACCGATGCGGCGCCGGCGGCGAAGCTGTCGGACCAGCGGTGGATAAACGGGGTGTCGAGTGCAGCGACAGTGCCGATCACTCCGGATTCGGTGAGCATGCCGGCCTCGATGCCGAGCAGGTACGCGCCCTCGTGTTCACGAAAGACGCCGCAGAAGATGTTCGGTGCTGGTTCGTCGGGGCAGGCGTCGATCAGGACGAACGTCTGGTCGGGGTTGGCCTTGGAGAACTCGTCTGCGAGTTCCTTCATGCTGAACGTTGTCATTACGATCACGTCGGCATCGGCGTCGAGGGCTGCCTCGACGTTCGAGCGCATGCTTGCGGCGTCGTCGCCTTCGAACGTTTGGGCGGTTCCTCCGAGTGCCGCTGCGGCGGCCTCGGTGCCGATCTCGCCGAGGGTAAGAAACTCGTTAACACCGATCGGGTTCGGAGTCATGTAGATCAGCAGCGGGCCATCCTCCGAGGAGTCCGTCCCGCTGGTGGCGGTCGGCTCGGTGCCCGTCGGCTCGGTGCCGGTCGGCTCGGTGGTGGTGGCGGTGTCGTCATCACCACCGCACGCACCTGCGATCAAGGCGACACCCACTACCAACGGAATCCACACACGATGTTGCTTCAGCATTAGCTCTCTTCCTTTCGACTTGGATTCTTGGACATTAGTTCAGAGATGCGCAATAGTCAACTAGAGTAGACATTCGTGCAACTCCTAACGATCGTTCAGCGACTCCGCGTTGAGGCGGTGAACTGATGACGACCTTCGACAAGTCCGCGATAGACCGCGACCGACCACAGTACGCAACCCGGGTCGCAAAGGGTGACGTAGCGAAGTACGTGCTCCTGCCAGGCGATCCGGACCGGGTGGCCAGAATCGCCAACCACCTCGACAACCCACACGAGATCGCCCGCAACCGCGAGTTCGTCACAGTGACCGGCACCTATCAGGGCCTCCCCCGCCACCTTGCGAACCCCACCCGCACCAGCACGAGTGTGCCCCGCCACACGATCCAAGTAGTCGAGCCCAGCAGCGACGGCATCCTCATGCGCACGCTCCACCGCCCTACGGACCGTCGGGTCGGTCGTCAACCCCCACAGCAACGACACGCTCTTAGCCGGCGAGAACGTGACATCGAACGCAGCGACCGGCTCAGCAATCGTGCCGTCTGCACGCACACGTGTCGACACCACCCGGCCGAGCACCTGCTCGGGCTGCCACCGCCCAGACGGCAACCGAACGCCGCCAACGGTCGAAGGCACCACAAACCGCCCAAACAGCACCGCCATATCCTCCGGATCGACTTGACCGGACAGTCCAAGTAGCGCACTCCCTCGCCCTGCCCACACCCCAGGTGCTTCGCCACGGCCCGTGTAGTAGTCATGCTTCGACGTAGCCACGTCGCGGGTCAGATAGTCGTAACCCCGCCCAGCGGTGATCCGTCCCACCGACGCGACCATCAGCCGAGCCGTCCGGTGTGCGTGCGTTGCATACCCTCTACGGGTCATCGGGACCCCGGTGGGGTCACGCCCTTTCGGCGACGAAGTCGCCGACCCGCACCTTTAGTGCATGCGTGTGACACGAAATCGGAGGTTCCACGAGCCACCTCGAACGCCGATAGACGGCGATAGGCAGGAAGAGCACCTAGGCGTCAGGACCGCTGCCATCGGCCAGCGGTAGATGTAGCTTCGAGTCAGGTTGTCGACGGCGTCACAACGGATGTTGCGTTGACTGCAGGCCGCTTGCTCAGTTGTGAGCCTGTCCTGCCATCTGGTGAAGCAGGCGGATCAGCGCCGCTTCTTCGGCTTCTGAGTCAGCGCACTTCCAGCCGCGGACTTGGCCTGTTTCGTCGCCGACTTCGACTGAAGCGTCTTCGCAGCCTTCGACGCGGCTGCCTTGCCCGTCACCTTGGCGTTGCCCTTCTGCGCGAGCGCGCTGGCCGCCGCTGATTTCGCAGCCTTCGACCCGCTCTTCGAGCTGAGCGTCTTTCCCGCACTCGAAGCCGCCTTCTTGCTCGTTCGCTCGTTCTTCACTGTCATGAGACCCCCGTGATGCCGCTGAATACTGACGGGTCTACTCTTGCGCGTTTTCCATGCCGAATCGAGCATGTCGAGGTTGCGGCCGCTGCGTGCTCCTGTGCCCGAGGCTTGTCACCACCAGATCCGCCGCCCGAACACCTCGAGTAGGTGATCGCCCCAGGAGCGAAGACCGGCGCAGCGGCCACGATCAAACATCGCCTTGCAGGATTGCCCGAGGTTGTGAGCGTGCTTGTCTCTGACGTTCTGATGGTCCGTTGAAATGACACTCGGCCGGAAGCGCCCGGATCGTGTCAGTCGAACGATGAGACACGGGCGGTGGTCCGACAGCCAGCGTTCCGAGACTGCGTCCAGACGGCTCCACGTAGGATGACTTGACTTCGAGCACTCGAGTCGGGCTGTAACACCCAGGTGTCATGCTTCGAGGGATGCAGGCGTTCATCATCTCCGGCTTCGTCACGTTGTTCGCGTTCTTGATCTCGTGGGCGGAGATCATTCGCGAGCTCGTGGGCAAGCGAACACGGATGCTGCTCTCCGTCGCATCAGCCGTGTCGATGTGGGTTGCATTCACCTACGCACCCGAACAGGCAATGGATGTCATCACGGCACCACTCGATGGTCTCCAGGCGCTGGTAACCGACTGGATTCGAGACAGCGCTAACGACATGACCCCACCCACGACTGAGCCATAGGAGTGCAAATGAAGTTCCAAAAATTCGATCTCGGTCATCGTCAACGAGGCGACGTCGTGCTCGTCGAGCTGTCCGGAGACAGCGTCAACGTGCAACTGATGCAGTCACAGTTCCTCGCGGCCTACAAAGCCGGTCGAAGCTACCGATCAATCGGTGGCCACGTCTCCAAGTCGCCGTATCGAGCAGTCATCCCGAACGGCGGCCACTGGATTGTGACGATCGACCGCGGTGGTTACGCGGTGAACTCCAGAGCATCGGTCAGCGTCGAGCGACCTACGAGCCGCATCCTGCCACCCGCCCAATCGGCAACCGAGTCGATCGCAGACGTCGGCCGCAACCTCGCCCAAGCACACGCCGCCGCACGGACCGAGATCACGCATGATGTGATGATCTCGCACGCCAGTGAAGACAAGGGCGACGTGGCTAGACCGCTCCACGATCTGCTCGTCGCGCGCGGTCTGACGGTTTGGCTCGATGAGATCAAGATGAAGGTCGGCACACACTTGCGCCGCAGCATTGACCACGCAGTGGCGACGAGCCGGTACGGCGTGGTTGTGATGTCGCCGGCCTTTTTTGCCAAGGAATGGACTCAGTATGAGCTCGACGGTTTGGTTGCCCGCGAAATGAACGGCGAGCAACTGATTCTTCCGATCTGGCACCACCTCACCAAGGACCAACTCCTCGCCGTCAGCCCGTCTCTTGCCGACCGGCTCGCGCTCAACACCGCCACCCAAACGCTCGACGAGATCGCCGGCGAGCTTTACGCCGCGATCCAAACGATTGCCGACCCGTAGGCATGCCCGATCAGCACTCGCTCGCCAGTATTCGACACGACGCTCGCAACCGGCGATCGGGGATACGTGGGTTCGGCTTGGGGTGATCTGGCCGGTGTGACTCTTGTTTCCGCGAAGCCAGGCAGTCGTATGAGATGCTGAGCTAGTTGAACTGGTAGGTGAGGGTTCGGTGCACGTGGTGATTCATCGCAAACCGGAGTTCAGCGGGAGCGACACCGTCGGGGATCTCGAAGAACACGATGACAGAGGTGACCTCGCCTCGGTCAACCTCGGTTGGCGGTGGCCGCCCATCCGCGAACACGACGAGGCGATCGCTGTTGTTGCCCTGTCGATCTTTGAGCCCGAAGTAAGAATCGCGGATCTCCAGAACAGTCCAGCTCTCATTTGCAACCTCCAATTCGAACGCGACGAGGCGATGACCGGGTGCCCCAACAAGAAGCGGCAGGAGCCCATCGGCGGGATCGGTGGCGGCCACCAATTCAACGGTGCCGGTGTCGTTGAAATCAAAAGCGTCCTCGCGCGAGTCGACCTGGACCAGAGCTTCACCCTGCTCCATGTTGCCTGCCAGCAGCCGCTCATAGGACACTTCGGTGACGATGCTCCCAGGACTCAGGATCGCCACCGCGGCGAAGTACCCGACGAGTCCTGCGACCAGCGTGAACCCCATCGCCGGGACGATGACGTTGGTGTAGGGCCAACGGGGCTCAGGCTCGGCGGACAGGCTGAATGGCGGCAGCTCGTCGGTAAGGGACAGCACGTACGCCTGAACTCTCGCAGCCCATCGCAAGACCCCAGAGACATATCCATGCAACCAAACTGGGTATCGGCCAGTGATGACAACGGCGAACCAGCTGAACGGGACCGCCACAACCAGAGAGAGGCCCAACAGCGCGAGCACAATGAAGTGCGGAATGGCGGTGATCAGCTTCCAGAACCACACCTTCCATCGAGACAACCGAGCGGGGTACTCGACCTCGTAGCGGATCGAGTGCTCCCCCTCAAAGGGTGGGTAGTCGTCGGTCAGGATCAAGAAGTAGCCCAGCGCACGAGCGACCCAGCGGTTGACCGCAATCTCGAAGTCGAACAGCCAAACTGGGATCCGCCCACTCACTACGATCGCGGCCCATACCGCGAACACGACTCCGCCCTGCAACAGCAACGAGAAGACGAGGACAGGAAGGCTCAGCGGAAGCCGCAGCGCCGCTTTCCAACGAGACTGCCGAGGCGCGTGATCGACCTCAAGAAGAACCGGGTACCGAATAGGCGCTCCGTGCTCGGCCATGAGCCACCACCTTTCATGGCCAACCTAGCCTCCTCACACGACGCCCCACCAGGCCCAATCGGCGACCCGAACAGCTGATCCAGGCATCACGTTCCCGGCGTTCTGGGGCGCGCCAGTCTCGGTCCTACGGTTCGGTGCTCGACTTCGGTTGAAGCTGACCAAGTCGCGTGAGGCTGATCGCGCGTTGTCCGTTCTTCTGCGGCTTGCCTGCGGCGGCCCAGGCGATGTCGCACTCGCCGTCGTAGACGATGGATTTTTGATAACCGCCGGCATTGATAAACTCGATTTGAGAGCGATAGTCTTTTAAAATTCCAATAATTGTGGAATCTAAAATAATTGTCCCATCATGATTAATAGTGAATCCAGGGCAAGGCCTTCCTCTGGCCTTAACTTCTGATGGTTCATTCTTTTCCTTAAGGCGATCATACCAAGTCGAGCTCGATACGTTACATACTCTTAGAACGAAAAAGATAGGGTGTCCTTCTTCAATAAATTGAGATGCGACCTCTAGTCTTTGACTAAGACATTCGTCGTTTTTTTTAGAAGTTCTTTGAGAATACGGTTCTCCAGAAGAAGTTCTTCATTTTGCTTTTGAATATTCTTGAGATCTTTCTTCTTGAAAATTGATTCTTTGTTAACTTCTTTTGTGAACCAGTTGTAAACAGTTCTTTGAGCAAGGCCATGCTTTGAAGCAACGAGAGCTGTATTATTAGTCTCAATTGCTTCTTTAGTAACTTGAGCTTTAAACTCAGCTGTATATGCTTTTCTTCCCACGATGATCTCCTGAACACGATATATTATACATGATTAGCCATGCAAATGTGTCCGGAGTATATAAGGGTCTAGATTGATAATCTCCTAGTAGTTTTTAATTTTAAAGTATTAGTCTAATTCTCGTCCCATTGGATTCTTTAAGTCAGTTGATCCCGGAGGATTAATATCGTTAGTCGCTCTAACATATTCTAAAACTCCCATCGCTTCCCTTCGTCTAAGGTCCCCATAAACTGGATCACTAATATTATTGAAGTTACTAAATTTGTGATAAAGCATAAAGTGGCATGTTGGAATTTTAACTTGCATTCCGGCGTACATAGCAGCTCTTAAAAACTCAGCCCCTTGCTCATCATAAACACCTGGTTTTGGAGATCCGTGCTCACTAACAAAAGTATTAGCTGTTTCTTCCAAGATAATAACCCCATCTTTTGGTAAACCAACAGCCGCAAGCGACTCATCTTTCAAGTTTAGAGTTACCCAATGTTTTGGTTGCAAATGCCCATAGCTATGAACCTTGATGAATAATTCTGACCGAGGCACATCCTTAAAAAGGTTTCGAATCACTTCTCCATAACCATTCTCAATAAGATTTCTAAAGCTGGCAATACCTGGAGGTGTAACTTTAACCCCATAGGTTTTATTCAAGTAAATAAGAGCTTCAACTAATTTTGCATCACGAATAAGTTTTTCAAACTCGTCAG
>CALFRK010000008.1 GCA_937919625.1 uncultured Ilumatobacter sp. | reverse complement strand
ATGACCAAGGGGTACAACAGAGTTTCCGGCAACGAGCATCCGCATCGAACACGACAAACCCCAGTCCAGGCCGGGTTGTGTCAGACACAACCTGCCAGCCCGACCAACCCTGCGCCGATCACCTCGTGATCACTTATGCGCTCGCCTCGAAAATCGCCACCTAGATGGTGGGCACCACCGGCAGGGGTGTAGCCCAACCAGAGCCAGGTTGTATGTTGCGAAACATGAAGGTTGCACTGACGGTCAATGATTTTCTCCGCCGTGCGGAGTTGCTGTACCCCGATCGCGAAGCGATCGTCGACGAGCCGGACCAGCCGGCCGCATCGTGGGGATCCATCACGTATCGCGAGATGGCGAAACGTGCCAAGGCATTGGCTGCTGGTCTCGACGCACTCGGCATCGCACCAGGCGAGCGGGTGGCGATGGTGTCACACAACTCTGCTCGCCTGCTGACGGCTTTGTTCGGCGTCTCCGGCTCGGGCCGCGTTCTGGTACCGATCAACTTTCGCCTCGTCGCCGAAGAGGTCAAGTACATCGTCGCCCACTCGGGTGCCCGGGTGCTGCTGGTCGACCCCGAACTCGAAAAGGAGATGGCAGACGTCGAGTGCGAGATGAAGTGGACGATCGGCGCCGAGAGCGACGCGATCCTCATGAAGTTCGATGTCGAGCCCCAGTCATGGGAGGGCGACGAGGACGCAACCGCCACCATCAACTACACCTCCGGCACGACCGCACGCCCAAAGGGGGTGCAGCTCACACACCGCAATATCTGGCTCAACGCCTCGGTATTCGGTTGGCACATGGGCGTCAACGACCGCGACGTCTACATGCACACGCTGCCTCAGTTCCACTGCAACGGATGGGGCATGCTGTACTCCGTCACGGGCATGGGCGCCAAGCATGTGATCCAACGCAAGATCGACGGCGCAGAGATCCTGCGGCGGGTCGAGCAACATGGCGTCACGCTGTGGTGCGGCGCCCCTGCGGTGCTGAACATGATCCTCGACGCGGCGGCCGAGTGGAACGGCCCGATCCCTGGTGCCGGCACGGTTAGGTGTGTGATCGCCGGCGCGGCGCCGCCGACCCGAACGATCGAGCGTTGTGAGACCGAACTCGGTTGGGAGTTCAACCAGATCTACGGGTTGACCGAGACAACACCGGTGCTCACGATCAACCGACCGCGGGCCGAATGGGACAACCTCTCCCCCGCCGACCGGGCGGTCAAGCTGAACCGCGCCGGCGGACCCGCCATCGGATGCACGATGGCTGTCGATGACCAGGGCGAAATCCTGACTCGCGGCAACATGGTGATGGAGGGCTATTGGGCCCAAACCGAAGCCACTGCCGACGCCATCAAAGACGGCTTCTTCCACACCGGTGACGGTGGTTTCATCGACGAGGCCAACTATCTCACGATCGCCGACCGCAAGAAAGACGTCATCATCACCGGCGGCGAGAACGTCAGCTCGATAGAGGTCGAGGATGCGGTGTTCCAGCACCCCGATGTCACCGAGGTCGCCGTGATCGGCATCCCCGACGAGAAGTGGGGCGAGCTGGTCACAGCGTTGGTCGTCAAGTCCCCCGGCTCCGAACTTACCGAGCAAGAAGTGATCCTCTGGACCAAGCAGAAGCTGGCTGGTTACAAGTGTCCGAAGAAGGTCGAGTTCCGCGACGAACTGGCACGCACAGCCACCGGCAAGCTGCAGAAGTTCAAGCTCCGCGAGCCGTTTTGGGCCGAACGCGACCGCCAGATCAACTGAACAGCACGAGTCGTCGCTACTCGACGGCCGAATAGGTGGTGGTGCGGTCGGCGGTCGTGTGGCCGCGGACCTCGTCGACACCGGCCTGGAGATCCACCAGGAACTGGTCGATCACTGCCGCGTTGCCGTTGCTGACGGTGGCGTGGAGCGAATCGGGAGGGCCCTGACGGTCGAGATACCAATCGCGCTTGGCCATGGCGTCGCCGAGAGCGAACACATCGAGTGGTGCGTCGCCCGCCGGATCGGAGGCGATCGCCACCAGGTGGTAGTCGCCGTCGCCCAGCACTCGCAGGCCGTCGATCGCCGAGACACCCGCCCGGACTCGGTCGGCGGTTTCGAGCACCTTCCCGGTGAGTTCGACGTATCCGTCGATGCCGAGGTGCTGCATCACCGCCCAAGCGGCAGCCATGGGTAGTCCCGAGCGGGTGCCCTGAAGGTTCGGCGAGCCGTAAAACCCGCCCAGCCAGGCGTCGAACAAGAAAATCTGGTGACGACGCAGCTCTTTTGTGCGATGCAACACGACCGACACCCCCTTCGGGGCGTAGCCGAGCTTGTGGATGTCGGCTGAGATCGAGTGCACCCCGTCGACCCGAAAGTCCCACGGTGGCACCGGGCGACCGAGCATCTCGGCGAAGGGCAGTACGAAGCCACCCATGCAGGCATCGACGTGACAGTTGGCACCGACGGTGGCGGCGAGTTGTGCGATCTCGGGAATCGGGTCGACGACGCCCTGGGGAAACTGGGGAGCGGAGCCCACCACCAGCACCGTCTGGTCGGTCACCGCGGCGGCCATCGCGTCGACGTCAGCTGTCCAGTGGTCGCCGACCGGCGTCGTGTGGATCGGCATCCCGTACATGTGGGCCGATTTGTGGAACGCCGCGTGTGCACTCTCGGCGACGACGATCTCGCCGAATTCGATACCGCGTTCGGCCCGGCAGCGTTCACGGGCAGCGAGCACGGCGCACTGGATCGACTCGGTGCCGCCACTGGTCAAGAACCCGGCCGCCGTGTCGGGGCCATGCAGCAGGCCTGCGGTCCACGCCACGACCTCGTTCTGGATCTCGCCGAGCGACGGGAACGCCATCGGGTTGAGTGCATTCTCGTGGAGGTACATGATCGCCGCCTGCTCGGCAACGGTGTGCACGCTGGGCCCGCCGTCGAAGACGAGCCCAAATGTTCGGCCGTCCTGCCATCGGGCGTCGCCCACCCGCTTCGCCTTCAGGTCGGCGATCACGTCGTCGACGTTGCGTCCGTGCTGTGACATCTCCATGTCGAAGATCATCGCACCTCGAGCACTCGCGCCGCGATCGAACGGAGAGGTGCCTGACACCTTTCCGTTGATCAGGATGTGGCAAAGCCGGCGACCAGTGCGTTGCGCACAATGTTGCGCAACTGGGGTGTGTCGCTGGGGTACTCGCCCGACACGGTTACCGCCCAAGTCACGCCATCGGGCTGCACGAGCACCATCGCGTGCGTGTTCTGGATCGTGCCCGTGTGGCCGAAGCCGCTGTCGTAGTTGATCAGGCCCAATCCGTAGCCGGCCGGCGGCAAACCGGTCGGGAAGCGGTACCTCATCGCCTCGGCCATCTCCGGCGAGAGCGCCTTCCATCCCGGCGTCGAATGGTCGATCGAGTTGATGATCGTGACGAGGTCGGTCGGGGTGGCATTCCACGCGCCTGCAGCTCCGAGCGTTTCCATGAAATTCCGGTTGGGCGTCGGATGGTGCGATACCTCATCTGGGCCGAGGTCGTAGGTTGACGCCATCCGCATCCCGCTGATACCGAGCGGGGTCAGCAAGCGTTCGTACACGACCCGCTCATAGGTTTTGCCGGTCACGGCCTCGATCAGGATCCCGAGCACGCAATAGCTCATGTTGCTGTAGCGGAAGCCGTTGCCGCTCGACACTGATTGAGCGAGCCCCTGCGTTGCTGCGTCGACACACGAGGTCGCGCCATTAGAGAAGAAGATGCTGTCGTGCTGAGGGAAACCAGCCGTGTGGCTGAGCAACTCGCGGACGGTGATGCTCGAGGTATCTGGATCGTAAGAGCTGAGTCCGAGATGCTGAACAAGAGCACTGCCGACAGGGGCGTCGAGCGTCAATGTGCCGTCCGCGATGAGCTGCATCGTGACGATCGCCGTGATCATCTTGGAGATGCTGGCAATCCGGAAACGATCTGTGGTCTCGACGGGGTCACCGCTGGCGGCGAACCGCTCACCGAACGCCGCCCGGTGCACAACCTGGCCATCGATCATCACCGCCACCGACGCGCTGATGTCGGAGGGGATCAACCGTTTTGCCAGTGAATCATCGAAGGCCTGCCAGCCGCCGAGGTTCGGAGCGGCGTTGCCGGCGTCGTCGAAAGTCAACATACGATCGACGTCGACGGGCCCGGATTCGATAGCGTCCGACTCGACATCGCCCTCGAGGATCAGTTCAGTCCCTCCGCCGATCGAGTTGGCATCGACGATCACGGTCGGTTCGGCGCGTTGACCCGTGGTGAACTCGGGCGCCGGCGGTGCCGAAAGACGTGGCTGACCACAAGCGGACACGACAACGGCCAAGGCCATCGCCAGCGCGGCCGTGCGGCCCACGTCCCAACGTCGCGGTTTCACCCCGTCAGCATGCCCTACCCGTCAAGAAATTGCACCCTCTGTGATCAACTGAACGCGCATCGCGGCCACAGACGGTGGGGTACGACACTGCGTGAGCGCTGTCAGCGGCCAGGCATCGGCAACTCCTGCTGGACCGTCAGCACATCGGCAAAAAGGTCACCGAGCACGGCAATCCGTTCGAGCATCTCGTCGCTGGTAAATCGCAGGGTCTCGTGCCCTTCAGCGCAGGCTTCGACCTCGGTCCATTTGACGGGTGTCGAGACGGTCGGTTCGGGGCGGGCCCGCAGCGAATACGGAGCGATCGTCGTCTTGTGAAAAGCGTTCTGGCTCCAGTCGACGAAGATCTTGCCTGGCCGCTCGGCCTTCGCCATCACAGTCGTGACGCGCCCGGGAAGCTGGCGTTCGAGGACCTGACCAACGGCCAGCGCAAAGTCGGCCGCACCCCGGTGTGTCACGGTCGGCGTGTTGAGAGGCACATACATCTGGAGGCCCTTCGAACCGGACGTCTTGCACCAGCCCCGTAAGTCGACGGCGGCAAGCACGTCACGCGTCGCAACTGCGATCTGGCAGCACTCGACAATCGAGGCCGGCGGGCCCGGATCGAAGTCGAAGACCAAGGCGCAAGGTGTTTCAAGATCATCGGCCAGCGCCATCGGTGCATGGATCTCGATCGCCGCCATGTTGGCCGCCCACACCATGGTGGCGGTCTCGTCGACGCGGCAGTACTCGATACCCCCAGCACGATCGCCGGGCCCTAGCGTGACCCCCACCCAGGGAGGACGATGACCGGGACAGCGCTTCTCGAAGAAGCCTTGGGTGTCGGTGCCGTTCGGGTAGCGCCGAAACGTAAGCGGGCGACCGGTCAAGTGCGGAATCGCCACCGGTGCGATACGCGCCATGTAGTCGATTACCTGGGCTTTTGTGAACCCATTCGGGTAGAGCACCTTATCGAGATTGGTCAGTGACAGATGGCGTCCCTCGACATCGATCTCGACGCCATTGCTCACGCAGACTTCTTCTTCCGTGCCGCGACTTTCTTGGCGGGCTGCTTGGGGTCCTGCTGCTTGGGGTCCTGCTGCTCTGGATCAGGCTGCTTTGGATCAGGCTGCTTTGGATCAGGCTGCTTGGCCAGCGACTTCTCGGGTGCGCGTTCGGCCGCCTTTACCACCGCATTCTCGTGGTCGGCGGTGGATGGGTGCCGACCGCGGGCCAGCTTGGCAGCGGCCACACTGGCCTCGAGCGCTGTCATCAGATCGATCACCTTCGGCTTCTCGACGCAAGCCTCGGGCAGCACCAAAGTTTGCCCATCGGCCTTGATATGGATCAGGTCGAGCACCTGTTCGCGATATTGGTCGCGGTACTTCTCGGGCTCGAAGGCAGCCGTCAGCGAGTCGACCAGAGACTCGGCCATCGCGATCTCCTTTTTCGACACCTCGATCTCGTCGATGCCCCGCAACTCGTCGATCGCTGTCGGGTCGATGACCTCGTCGGCGTAGGCAAGGGTCGACATGATCATCCGGCCCTCTTCTGCTCGGATTGCCGCCGTGTACTGCTTATTGCGCATCACGAATCGGCCGATCGCCACCTTGCCGGCCCCCTCCATCGCCCGCGCCAACAGAACGTACGGCTTGGGGTTGGAGCTGGGCGCCACGTAGTAGGCGCTGTCGTAGAAGACTGGATCGATCTCCTCGAGATCGACAAACTCCTCCAAGTCGACCGTCTTGGTGGCGGCCGGGATGAACGGTTCGAGTTCGTCGGGATCGACAATGACGTAGCGTTCTTTGGAGATCTCGTATCCCTTGACAATGTGAACATCGGGCACCTCCTCGCCATCGAGCGAAGATACCTTCTTGTACTTGATGCGAGCCATCGTGCGCTCGTCGAGCTGGTTGAAGGCCACGCTCTGCCGGCGAACCGCGTGGTACAGCTTCACGGGGATGGCGACGAGACCAAAACTGATCGTGCCGCTCCAGACTGGCCTGGGCATTCGCCCATCATGGCCGAACAAACGCCCGATGTCACACGTTTGGGCGTCGGGACTCAGAGGTCGAGCACCGCCCGGGCCACAAGATCGGTACCGAATGCCGTGAGGATCGCCAGGTAAAGCAGCCCTGTTGCTGCCATCACCGCCGAGTACTCGCGCTCACGCAGCGCCGCCTTGGTAACAAACACCAGCACGATCGTGGTGACAGCGCTGGCGCCCCAGAACCATCCGAGCGTGCCACCCCAGCCATCGTCGACCGCTCCGGTCCACACACTGATCATGCCGACCGGCAACAACAGCGCCGCCACCTCGATCGGCCACACCCACCCCAACGCATCGACGATCTCGTTCAGCAGCCGACGCGGCAGGCCCGGTTGAGTGAGATACCAATGCCCCAGCAACATCGCATCGGTGACACAGCCAAGGAAGGCTGCACCTACCAGAGTTCGCAGCAGCGAGACGGCCGTGTCCCAACCACCGTCGGGGGCGGCGTCGATCGCCGCCGCGACCAGCCCGACCACACCGATCACGACCGGTACGAGGTCGAGATAAGGCGGGAATTCGCGGCCAGGTGCCATGTCGTCGGACTGTTTGTCTACCGCTCGATCGATGCCCGTCATCGTCGCCACGCGAGCCGAGCGACGATCGTGCTCAATCGATCCGCCGCTCACCCCGGCAGACTTTCTTTGTAACGACACAGCGAGCGCGAACCCAGTTGCCGCTACGACGCCGATCGATGACGCCTCACGCACCGGCAACAAGCCGTAGCGAAACCCAACGACCGCCGCCCCGAGCGCCATCGCTCCGTAGACGATCCGCAGCAGCCATCCGTAGCCCAAGCTGACCTCGCGCCGACGTGTGGTGAACCAGCAAAAGACCATGCCGCCAACGGCCCACTGCAGCAGCACTGTTGCAGCATCGAGGCGAATCACATGGTCGGATGGTAACGCCCTAGTCTTGGTGCTCCATGTTAATCCACCAGCGACGGTCACTCATCCTGCTCGGTGTCGCAGTCCTGGCGTTGACCGGTTGCTTCACGGGTCAACGCCCGGCGTTGGCGCCCAATTTTTCCATCGACGACACCGCCGCCGAGGCAGTCCTCGACCGGCTCGGTGGCGCCGAGTCGCTCGACTTCGTGGCGACCTACCGAATCGTTCCATCGTTGACGGGTGATCCGACCCAGGCGACCGTCGCACAACTCGGTAGCAGACGCCGGGTCACGATCGGCGCTACCGAGTACGTCACCGATGGTGACGAGTCGCAGACCTGCCTGAACGACATCGGCGACTGCACGGATTTTCTCGATGATGCCCGCATCAGCAACCTCAACATCACACATACGTTCTGGGGTGCCGCCTTCAGGTCGCGACTCGAACTCGACGCCAGCCGCCGGATCGGCCCGACTGCAGGCACTTCCACCACGATCGCCGGTCAAGCTGCGGTGTGCGTCGACGTGGTCGTTCCGAGCGTCGCCACCACCACTGGCACCGTGGTCTATTGCGCCCTCGACGCCGGTGTGCTGGCGCGCTACTTCGGAGCAGATGTCAGTATCGAGCTGACGAGCTTTTCGTTTGAAGTCTCGTCATCCGACTTCAACGACTGAAACCGAAAGCTCCGGCTACGGCTACGGCTACGGCAGCCATGGCACGTCGACACGTGCCGCGGTTCGAGCCGGGTGGCTCGAACCGCGGCACTGCCGTTCAGTGTCCCGCCAGATTCATGCGACGCGGCGGGCATACATCTGGTTGCCATCCGTAAACAAGCCAGCGCCGCCAGAGGCCACCTCGGCGTAGCTGGCGGACGCCGCGATCATGGCGTTCGCTTCGTCGACCGACGCCGCAGTGTCGTGCCGGGCAAACCAGTTGATCTCATCCATCGGTCCGGCGACACTTGTCGCGACCACGGCTGAAATACCGGTCGTAGCCGACCACGCGTCGGCGATCTGCGCTGCGAACGCTCCGGCCTCGGCTGCCCGGGCCGGGTTTACGGTGGCATTGATTGCCCCCAGGAACGATCCGACCGGGGCCTGGCCCGCGAGTTCGCCGTGCACGACTTGCATCAACACATCAGGCTCCATCGCGTCGATGTGATCGACACCCTGTGCCGCCAACGCCAGGTACGCAGAGTCGGCCGACAGGCTGTCAGCGAACTCTGCCCACGCCGCGAACGAGTCGACCATCGTCGACCAGGCCACAGTGCCGAATGTCGAACCCGGGCCACCGGCCCACAGCGACGTCATTCCCCCAGCATCTTGGACGGCTTTCGTGATGTCGATTGCCCACTGCATCCCACCAACACCGGACAGGTGAGCCATTCGTCGCGCGATGTACATGATCGTTCTCCCTTGGATTGTGAACCATCCCCCGGTGGTTCACAACCACCCTTTCACCTTTGTCGCCCCGCGTCTACCGGTCGAACGAACAGGCAAGCCCTCGACTTGCTCGCGTCGCCTCCGATGCCGTACACGAGCCGTTCGGCCGATGTGTCCTGCTCGTGGCGCACCGTGTCGACGCGAACGCAGGCGGGCGGAGGTCTCGGAGCTGACCGCCTCGGCTTGTTAGGTTGGTGAGGTGTTCGAAGCCGATGCCCAGCTCGTGATGTCGTGGTAGGCGGATCGACAAAGGTGATCGCCGCAACGCCTGAATGGTTCAAGGACGAGTATCTCGGGATCGAGCTCGGGCAATACATCGGCATCGGGGTACTCATCGTCGGTGCTACGGCGGCTCACTTCGCTCTGTTGCGAGTTATTGCGCTGGTCGTGCGCGGTCGGTACGCCGGCGACGATCTTATGTTTTGGGAACGTGAGCGGCGAAGACTGAACCGGGGCATCCTGTTGCTCACGATCGGCATCACTCTGCTGGTCGGATTCCCGATACTCGATTTCGATCCTGACGTCGAAAGCGTCGTAAATCAAGTTGCCAGTCTGGTCGCCGCCGTGGCGATCATTCTGGTCGCCTATCGCGCCATCGACATCCTCGTGGATGTGTTGGCGAGGCGTGCCGGCGAGACCGAGACGATGCTCGACGACAGCCTGGTGCCGTTGTTGCGCACATCGATGCGGTTGTTCGTCGCTGTCGTCGGGATCCTGTTCGTATTGCAGAACCTGGACGTCAATGTCTCCTCCCTGATCGCCGGCCTGGGGCTCGGCGGCCTGGCGATCGCCCTGGCGGCGCAGGACACGGTCCGTAACCTGCTCGGCGGAGTCACGATCTTCGCCGACAAGCCGTTCGAGGTCGGCGACTGGGTGGTAGTCGATGGCGTCGAAGGCACAGTCGAGACCGTCGGGTTTCGCTCGACACGGGTACGCACGTTCTACAACTCGCTGGTCAGCGTGCCGAACGGCAATCTGATGGATGCCGGGATCGACAACATGGGACAGCGTCGCTGGCGTCGGTACAAGACCACGCTCGGGGTCGGCTACCACACGACTCCCGATCAGATGCAGGCTTTCGTCGAAGGGATCCGGGCCATCATCCAGGCCAACCCCGGCATGCGTCAGGACTACTACATCGTCGAATTTCACGGCTTCGGCGCCACCAGCCTCGACGTTTTGGTGTACTGCTTTTTCGACGCCGTTGATTGGAACGAAGAACTGCGTAGCCGCCACGTCCTCAATCTCGACATCATGCGACTGGCCGAAACGCTGCAGGTCGACTTCGCCTTCCCAACCCAAACGCTGCACATCGCCGAGACGCCCGGCCAGCCGCAACAGCTACCAAACGTCCCCGATCGTGCCCGCCTCCGCGAGATCGTCAATTCGTTTGGCCCTGGCGGCGAAAGCGGTCAGCGGGTAGATCAGCGAATCACGGCCGGCCACGAGAGCGTGAGCGACAGCCCACACGCCCAGACCGAAGAAGGCCGGCAACAGCCGTAGCCCCACCCATCTCAGGGCGAGACGACGCAAATCGGTGATCAGTAATGAAGCGTTGTCGATCCACTTCTTCGAGCGAGGGACTTGTTTCCCGCTGGCAGAGGTGACCGCAGCGGCGTCAGCGGCGATCCAACGACGCTTGGGAGCGGCCGACGTCGACGACCGAATCAGCGGTTACGTCATCGCCGCCACCGAGCCTCGATTTGGCCGTTACTTGGTGTACGAGATCAACACATCACACGTCGCCTTTTTCAGCACCTGCGACGCAACCGAGCCAAGCACACGAGACACACCCTGGACACGCCGGTTCCCGACCACGATCGCGCGAGCGTCGAGTCGCTTCGCCTCATCACAAATCGTTCCAGCGGGATCGCCACTTTTGACCGCGGTGGTGATCTGGTCGTGTGGTAAACCTCTGGCCAATTCTTTGAGGAAACTGGCGGCCTCGGACACCCAATCGCTGTGCATACTTTCCGACCCAATTCCGACGTTCAGTGCCGATGACGCCTGGGCACAAGTGACGATATGCAGATTGACACTGTACGCACTCGCCAACTCGGCCGCCGCGACAGCGGCTCGGCGGGCCGTATCCGATGTGTCCACTCCAACTACGACGTCATTCATTTGTAAATCCCCCTGCTCGTGCGGCTGACGTGCCAGCCCGAATACCATAACGCACCTCGACGTACCGCTCGGCGGCCAATGGTTCGCGGTGCGACCATCGAGTGGGAGGGCGCCGACTTTTACGCAACCACGGGCAGGCCGTGGTCGACATTGTTCAGCGAAAGCGGGCCCGACTCGGTTGCGACAACGATGTCCTCGAGCCGCATACCCCATTTTCCTGGCAGATAGATCCCCGGTTCGACGCTGAAGGCGTGGCCAGCCTCGAGCGGGCTCGCGTTGCCCTGCACGATGTATGGGTCCTCGTGCTCTTCGAGACCGATACCGTGACCAGTGCGGTGCACGAAGTACTCGCCGAATCCAGCCTCGGCGATAACATTGCGCGCTGCACTGTCGATGTCTTGGCACGGCGTTCCGATGGCAGCCGAGCTGACCGATGCCGCCTGTGCCCGTTGCAAGACCTCGTACGCCTCGGCGACATCGGCTGCGACCTCGCCCGTGAAGACGCACCTGGTGATGTCGGAGCAGTAGCCGTTCATCGTGCCACCGAAGTCGCACAACACGATCTCGTTCTCGGTGATCACTCGACTTCCGGCATGATGGTGCGGGCTGGCGGCGTTTTCACCCGCGGCAACGATCGCGAAGTTCACCTTTTGGTGACCCTCGGCGAGGATTCGCTCGGACAGATCGCTCGACACCTCAGCCTCGGTACGACCGACCAGCCGAATCTGTCCGGCCTGCAGCTCGGCGGCAATCCGGTCGACGGCCGCTGACGCCGCGGTCAACGCATCGATCTCGGCTTGGTCTTTGACCATCCGTAATGGGCCGACCACGTCGACGGCCCGGGTATAGGTGGCGCGTGGGAGCTGGGGTAGCAACTCGACGAGGAAGCGTGCCCACATCTGGTCGCCGATCGCCAGCGTGCGAGCGCCCGATGCGAGTTTGGCAACGACCGCCGTCGGATCGTCGGTTTCGTTCCACGGCAACAGGTCGAACACTCCGGGCTGCTCGGCGACTCGCGGCGCCTCGAGCCGCGGAATCACCAGCGTGGCGTCACCATCACGCGGTACGACGAGCATCGTCAGCCGCTCCAGCGGCATCGCCAGATACCCGGTGAGGTACGGCAGGTCATGACCCACCGACAGCAACAGCGTGTCAACGCCACGTTCGGTCATCGCAGCACGTACGCGCTGCAAGCGTTCGAGATAGATCTGACTCACCGCGACAGCGTAACGATCGACCCGCACCGCCGCTGATGTATCGATCAGCCGCTAGCCAGAACGGTGCTGACGGGCGAGTTGACGAGTGGCCCATCGAGCGGCTGGCAGACCTCTTCGCCGTTGTCATCCTTGTAGCACTCGGTGTAGGGATGGCCATAGCGCTCGTACCAGCTCGGTGGGTAAATCGAATCGACCCACGGCTCGCAGCCGCCTCCAGCAAGGCTTAGATCCTGACAGACAAGCGCCCTCGGGAACACCCACAGACCGTCGATCAGGTTGGCATATCCGTAGCGTTGACCGAAGTAGCCGTTGATGGTGTCGATGCCGTACCGGAACCAGGCCTCGGTCGGACTGGTGAAGACGAAGTCCTCGATAGTCTGCGTCGCCGACTCGGCAGACTCGGAGTACACGCCATCGAAGATCTGGGCGATCGCCTGATCGACGCCGGTTGAGTCATCCAACAGATCGGCCAGCATGTCGTCGCCGATCGTGCCGTCCCAAAGGGCCTGAAAGCGATCGCGTAGAGCAGCCTCGGCGGCGACCCGGTCAGATGGCTGTTGGCCCGCGTCGGGCAGCGCGGGAGGCGGCTCCTCGCAACCTGCTCGGTAGTCGGGATCGCTGTAGTAGTCGAGGTCGCTAGCGTTCATAGTGCGCGTGCCGGCTGCATCGGTGACCTCCAACGTGTAGCCGTCGTACGCTCCGAGACCATCGACCACCAGCACCGCCGCTCCGTTTACCGGCACGGTCCGGTCGGTGGCACCGTCGGGCCATGTGACCGCCACCTCGGTGATATCGGGGGTGGCCTGCACCTGCAAGAGGCGCATCGGGTGGCCGTCGGCGGAACCGGCCTCGATCGGCTGCACAGCGAGCCCATTGAAGAGTTCTTCGTACCAGCCATATCCACTGACGTCGACGACATCGCGACCATCGATCGTGATCCGAGAGTCGACGGTTGGCCAGCAGAACAGTGCAGGGTGCCATTCTGTGCCGTACCACTGCTCGTCACCCCAGCTCTGGCCTTGCTGAAGGCGAATTCTCAGACCATTGTCGAGTATTCGTTCGTAGACAACGGTCATGGGTTCCTGGGCGTAGTACGAATCCAAGCGCCCACTCTCGTAGTGACCATCTTCTGCGGCTGGTTCCTTGGCGGCTTGATCGGAACTGCCGGCGACAAAGTTGGAGTTGGCGAGCACCGTCGCAGCAGGCGCATTGGCGATGATCTCGGGCACCACCTCGTCGGGTGCGACGGGCGTCGATGTCGGGACAACATCGGTGGCGGCCGCCCCGGCCGCTAGCTGGTCGCCGTCGTTCGACACCGAGCGGCCAATTCCAAAACCGGTTCCGCCCGCTCCTGCGATCAGCATCGCCGCGATGACGCCCGTGGCCACGCGCCGCCGGTTGCGTGCACGCCCCGCCCCCAACTCGATCTCGGCCAGGTCGGGTTGCGGATTGACCGTGGCAGCAACCGTATGTAGTTGTTCGGAGAGTTCGTGTTCGTTCATGACGACCCTTTCGCCGCTCAGGATTGGAGTTCGCGGAGTTTGGTGAGTGCACGTTGCAGGGTGGGCCCAACCGAACCCGGGCGACAGCCGACGATCTCGGCGATCTCGGTTTCGCTGCGGCCCTCGTAGTACTTCAAGATCACGATCGCCCGTTGGCGATGGTTGAGGGTGTCGAGGGTTGCCAGCGTGTGATCGATCTCGAGGTTCGCAGCCTGGTCGGCGAGGCTGTCGTCACGACGCCGCCGGCCTTCGCGACGATGATGCGACTTGCAGCCGTTGACCACGCTACGCCGCACGTACGCCGGGGGGTGATGCACCGTCGACCATCTGACGTGGAGCTTTACGAAAGCGTCCTGCACAATGTCGCGAGCGGCCTCTGCGTTTCCCGTCATAAGTGTCGCCATGCGGACCAGCGAGACGAACTCGTGTCCGTACAGCTCGCTGAAGGTGACCGGCGTAGACGATGTGAATTCGATCTCGATGTCGTTCGGCACAACGACCTCACGCCTAATCTCGTTCATCACCATCAGTCTGTACGACGCACGAGTCGACCGCATCCATACATGCCGATCACGGTCGCGAAAACTCCGTTAGCTGCGTCGGCCGGCCAGCAACACGAGGGAGCCGGCGATCACGGCGATCACGGCGGACGTGCCGAAGGCGAGATTGACCGCATCTGTGAACACCACTCCGGCGCGTTGGACCAGTTCGACATCACCGATCGACCGGCCTACGCGAATCGCGCCGCCGATCGATTCGCCAGCCAACTCGGCAGCCTCGGGCGGAAGGCCAGTGGTATCGAAGCTGCCGCGGTACGACGAGGTGACAATGCTGCCGAGGATTGCGATACCCAACGCTCCGCCCATCTCGCGGGTGGTGTCGTTGACCGCCGATCCAACACCAGCCTTGTTCATGGGCACCGACGACATGATCGCCCCAGTCGCCGGAGCGATCGTCGAGGCCATGCCCGCCGCGAGCAACACGAGCGCGACCACGATCACGAGATATGACGTCGATGGAGCAATCGTCGCCAGCACGACGAACCCGAGCGATATCGAGGTGAACCCGCCGGCGATCACCTTGTTCATTCCGAATCGCTCGACCAGCGCTGCGCTCCGCGGCGAGACAGCGATCATCGTGACAGCAAACGGCAACGTCGCAACGCCGGCCCTGAGCGGCGAGTAGCCGCGCACGAACTGGAAATACTGGGTCATCAGGAAGAAGAACCCGAACATCACCATGAATCCGAAAGTGATCACGCCGCTACCGGTCGAGAACGAGCGATTCTGAAAGAACTTCATCGGCAACATCGGATGCTCGGTCCGCAGCTCCCAGGCGACGAATGCCGTCAGCGTCACGACCGCGACTGCGAAGGCGCCGACCACCATGCCGTCGCCCCAGCCCTGCTCGGGCCCCTCGATGATGCCGTACAGCAGCGACGCCAAACCAACCAGCGACAGTGCCGCCCCGATCGGATCGAGTGGAGTGCTCGCGTCATCCCGGCTGCGCGGTGCCCAGACCGCCACGGCGACCAACACAGCCAGCGACGTGATGACATTGACCACGAATGCCGAGCCCCACCAGAACGACGGGAATACCCACCAACCGGTCAATAAGAAGCCGACGACGAGCGGCCCCAGCGCTCCTCCGGCACCAGCGAACCCGGCCCAGATGGCGATTGCCTTGCTGCGTTCGATCGGTGGGAAAATCGAAGAGATCAACGACAGCGTGGCCGGCATCACGAACGCAGCGCCGATCCCAGAAACGGCACGAGCGATGATCACCATGTTTGACGTGTCGGCGACGACACCGAGTAGCGACCCAAAGGCAAACACGGCCAGCCCGCTCATCAGAGCCAGCTTGCGGCCGAACCGGTCGCCGATCGCCCCAGCGGTCAACAACAGGCCGGCAAACACGATCGCGTACGAATCGACGATCCACTGCAGGTCGGTACCGTTGGCATCGAGGCTTTGCTGCATCGATGGCAGGGCGACATTGATGCCCGACACCGACATCACCACCATCGTCAGGCTGAGGCACATCACCCCGAGCAGGAACCATCGACGATGAAAGATCTCTGGCTGTTCGTGGAGGGGAATCGCAGACGTCACGGCACGCAACGTACCCAGTTGTCCGAGCTACGAGCGTGAGCCGGCTATATCGACGATGGCGTCGAGCGCAGCCGGGTCCTTCAACGCTCCCCTGCTGGCCACCTGCTCGGGGTCACCGCCGCGCAGGATCTTCTTGACCGGCAGCTCGAGCTTCTTGCCGCTCAGGGTGGTCGGAATCGCCGCCACATGATGAAGCTCATCGGCAACGTGACGCGGCGACAGGCCGATGCGGAGTCCCGACCGGATCCGACCCCGCATCTCGTCGTCGAGCTCGAGTCCGACCTCGAGCACCACGAACAACACCAGCGTGCCGGGGTCATCAGCATCAGGCGACTCGAGGTGCACGACCAGGCTGTCGAGTACGCCCTCGATCGATTCGACGACGCGGTAGATCTCGGCGGTACCGACCCGCACGCCGCCACGATTGAGCGTGGCGTCTGAGCGCCCGGTGATCACACAGCTGCCTCGATCTGTGACCGTGATCCAGTCGCCGTGCCGCCAGATTCGCGGGTAGTGCTCGAAGTAGGCGGCGCGATACCTGGAGCCGTCGTCATCGCCCCAGAACCCGACGGGCATCGATGGCATCGGTTGGGTGAGCACCAACTCGCCCTGTTCTCCGACCACGGGACTCCCGGCCTCGTCGAATGCACGCACCGCGGCCCCGAGATAGCTGCAGGGAATCTCACCCTCCCAAACAGGAGTCATGGGGCTGCCACCAACGAAGGCCGAACATACATCGGTGCCGCCCGAGATCGGCGACAGCAGCACGTCGGGAGACACAGATTCGTATACCCATCTGAAGGCGTCGGCCGGCAGTGGCGCGCCGGTCGAGCCGACAACTCGCAGATCGGTGAGGTCGAACCGTTCGCCGGGGGTGATGCCTGCGCGGCGGCAAGCAGTGAAGAACGGCGCCCCTCCGCCGAACCACGTGATCCGTTCGTCGGCGGCAAGCTGCCACAGAGTGTCGGGACCGTCGTGGTTGGGGTCGCCGTCGAACAGCACCAGTTGGGCCCCGACCAGCAGACCCGAAACTTCAAGATTCCACATCATCCAGCCGGTGGTGGTGAACCAGAAGAAGCGATCGTCGGCGCCCATGTCGCCGTGCAGCCCGAGTACCTTCAAGTGTTCGAGTAACACTCCGGCGTGACCATGCACGATCGGCTTCGGGAGGCCGGTCGTGCCCGACGAGTACAACACGTACAGCGGGTGCTCGGGTCCGACTTGGGCGAACTCGAGCGGTGCGCTGTCGGCCAACAACTCGTCCCACGCCATCGCCCCATCGGCGAATCCCAGGGCAGCGTCGAGGTACGGAACCATCACGGTGCGACGCAGGCCAGGGAGGCCAGCGCGAATCGCCGCCAACTCGTCGACCCTGCTGACTTCGTGACGGCCATAGCGGTATCCGTCGATGGCGAACAACACGGTCGGTTCGACCTGGCTGAAGCGGTCGAGCACGGCCTGAACACCGAACTCGGGAGCGCACGATGTCCAGGTCGCCCCCAGACTGCAAGCCGCCAGGAATGCCACGATCGTCTCAGGGATGTTGGGCAGATAGGCGGCGACCCGATCTCCCTCGCTGACACCCAGCCGCTGCAACCCGAGGCGCGCCCGGGCAACCTGGTCCGCCAGGTCACCCCAGGTCAGAGCGAGCCGCTGGCGCGACTGCGACAAAGCGACGATTGCCACATCGTCGGTTCGGCCGTTCGTATTGCGCAGAACACACTCGGCATAGTTCATGCGGGCACCCTCGAACCAGTGCGCCCCTGGCATGACCCGGCGATCGAGCACCCGCTGATAGGGCTGCGAAGCCCGAACGTCGAAGAACTCCCAGATCGCCTCCCAACAGGCTTCGAGACCCTCCCCGATCGACCAGTCCCACAGGGCGTCGTAGTTCTCGAACTCAAGACCGCTGCGGCCCTCGCAGAACGTCAGAAACTGCCCGAGCCTTGTGGCGGAACGAGCGTCACTTGGCGGTGTCCAAAGAACCTGGGGTGCCATTGTCCAGCAGTCTCGCGCACCGACCGATTTGGCAGACTGCTGGGATCTCTCGCCGTACCTGGATCGGGCTGCTCAAGGGTGCGGCAATGGCGTACCTCACGATCGGTATCCGCCAGCCGATCGGGCTATTCGTCGAGCCCGTCACCGCCGACCTCGGCGTATGGCCGGTTGGCTGGGTGGCAGGGGGTTCGACAGCTCGGGCGGCTACTGCCCGGTCTCGACCTTGGCCGTCGTGTTGGGTGTCCTGACAGCCCCGATCCAACTACCGATCTCGGTAATTCCCGAGCGTTCGTCACAGCCCGCGCCCGCGTCGTAACCTACGGCGCATGGGATCAATGATCGACTTCAAGAGCAACAGAGAGAAAGAGTCCGGCTACCTGGCGCTCCCGAAGGGTCGACGCGGTCCGGGCGTGATCGTCGTCCAGGAATGGTGGGGCCTCGATTCGGGCATCAAGGAGATGGCCGACCGTCTGGCCGTCGCCGGTTTCGTCGCCCTCGCCCCCGACCTGTACCACGGCGAACTCGCCGAACATACCGAGATGGACAAGGCCGTCGAACTGATGACGGCGCTGCCGGCCGACCGAGCCGCACGCGACATGAGTGCAGCCGTCGACTATCTGGCCGATCATGATGCGACCACCAACGACGGGATCGGCGTGATGGGGTTCTGCATGGGTGGTCTGCTCACATTTGTACTGGCGGCCCTGCGTCCCGATCGAATTGTTGCTGCCGTGCCGTTTTACGGCTTCCCGACCGGCGACGATCGACCCAACTATCGCGACATCGAGGCCGCTATCCAGGGTCACATGGCTGAGATCGACGACCACTTTCCACCACAGGCCGCCAAGGCGCTCGAGGCAGAACTGTTGGCGCTCGGCAAAGACGTCACGATCACCGTTCACGAGGGTGCCGGGCATGCGTTCATGGCTCCCCACAACGCGTTCGGTACTCACAACCAGGAGTTGTACGACAAGATCTGGCCCCAAGCGACAGCGTTCTTGCACGAACACCTCACGTGAGCCGAACGCCGTGAGCCCGATCTCGTGACCACGGCGCGTCCTGACATCATCGTCATCCTGACCGATCAGGAACGGGCGGCCCCTCCCTACGAAACCGACGAGCTGCGGCGATGGCGCGACGACGCCTTGCCGGGTCGCCGCTGGTTCGACGATCACGGGGTGTCGTTCAAACGCCACTACACGGGCTCGTTGGCGTGCGTTCCCAGCAGGCCGACCATCTTCACGGGGCAGTTCCCCGACGTGCACGGTGTCACCCAGACCGACGGGCTCGGCAAGGACGCCGACGACTCGGCGATGCGTTGGCTCCGCGAGGGCGAGGTGCCCACGCTCGGCGATTGGTTCCGAGCCACGGGATACGACACGCGCTACGAAGGCAAGTGGCACCTCAGCCACGCCGATCTCACCGATCCACAGACCGGAGGGCCGCTCGCCACCAACAACGAAGCAGGCGTCGTCGACCCGGCCGCGGTGCTGGCCTATCTCGACGCCGACAGGCTCGACCGATTCGGCTTTTCAGGCTGGGTCGGCCCCGAGCCGCACGGTGGCCTGCTCGCCAACAGTGGGCTGCGGCGCGACGGGTTGTACGCCGACCGCGCCGTCGCCTGGCTCAACGAGCGGTATCAGCGACGGCGCTCGTGTGATCCCGATGCCTGTCGCCCGTTCCTGCTCGTGGTCAGCTTCGTCAACCCCCACGACATCGTGCTGTTCCTCGGCTGGACCCGACGAAGCCCCCTGGCCGACGACCCGTACCGCACGCCCGATGTGCCGCCGCCGCCAACGGCCGACGAGGATCTCTCCACCAAACCTGCCGCCCAGGCCGCCTACCGGGCGTCGTACCCCACCGGATATGCGCCGCTGGGAGGCTCGCCCTATGACGAATTCGGCGACGACTACCGACGCCTGTACTACAGGCTGCACGCCGATGTGGACGGTCCGATCGATCGTGTTCGGCGCGCTGTCACCGAGAACGGGTCGAGCGATGCAGTCCTGCTTCGTAGCGCCGACCACGGCGAACTGCTAGGCGCCCATGGTGGACTGCACCAGAAGTGGTTCACGTTGTACGACGAGGCGACACGCGTGCCGTTTACGATCGTTCGAGTTGGCGACAACGCCACCGACGCTCGTTCGGTCGACGAAATGCCGACCTCGCACGTCGACATCGTGCCAACCCTGCTGGCTGCTGCGGGGGTAGACATCGGCGCGGTCGGGGCCGAACTGGCAGCACGTTTCAGCGAGTTCCATCCGCTCCCTGGCCGCAACCTGATGCCAGTGGTCGATGGCGGCGACGCTGATCCCGACCGCACGGTCTACTTGATGACGCGCGACAACATAATGGAAGGAGACACTGGCGCCTCGGCAGTGGCACGTGGATTCGGACTCGGCGACAATCCTCCCGACAACATGCTGATCGCCGTGCCCGCCAACGTCGGAGCCAACTTCGAAGCGATCGTCACGGCTTTCGACGGGCATCACTGGAAGCTGGTGCGCACGTTCGACGATCCCGACACATGGACCGAACCCGGTGCCCGGCACATGGCGACATCGGGCCACGATGGTGCTAGCTACCGCACCGAGCCGCTGCTCGACGAGTGGGAGTTGTACGACATGACCCTCGATCCGATCGAGCGAAACAACCGATGGAACGACTTCGAGGTACGTGTTGCGCGGGCAATATTGGTCGATCGGCTCGCCACCGAGCGCATACGGCAGGTTCCCGCCCGAAACCGACCGTGGCCATACACGCGCCGACTCGAACAATAACAGCGATATGCCAAGGCGGCGATCAAGTCCGCCCCCTTGGCGTCCGATCAGATCAGGGGGGAGAACCCCGACCACCAACGATCGAGTACTCGAGAGTCCCGTGACCACAGAATCCAGCGGATACCCACAACTACAGGAGAATCCCGAGTTCTATCGAAGTGTTCTCGACCATTTGCCTACGCCAGTCATCGTGGTCAAAGCCGACGGCAACATCATCTATTGCAATGAGGCAATGGTCGAACTCACCGGTTGGACACTCGACGAGGCACTCGGTGAAAGCCTGTTCCGGTATCTCCACCCCGAGGATGCCCAGTGGGTACTCGCGGCGTTCGCCAACCTTGTCGAGTCGGCGGAGGCAGACACCGATCTCGGCGCCGGCGAGTGGTCGTCGCTGCGTCTGAGAGTGCTGGCGAGAGATGGCACGGTGATCCCGATCGAGGCGACCGGTGGCGCAGGCCTGATCGATCCGGTGGTTGGCGGATTCATGTACTCCGTGCGGCCGGCCCGGATCGAAGAGCTGTTCGACGACGTGTTCGCCGGAGTAGCCGCAGGAGATTCGATCGAGTCGCTGATGCGGGTCGTGGTCGACATCGTGACATTGCCGCCGCTCGGACTCGAGGCGGCCGTTTTCGAACAGCGCGCCGATGGTTCCGATCGCCTGGTCGCATCGAGCAACCCTGGCTTCTATGGCCTGCCGGTGAACTGCACCGATTTTGTGCCGTGGGCCGGTCTTCGCACCGCCGCCGCGCGGGCCGACATCGACACCCTCCCCAGCAAGGCCCGAGAGCACCTGCTTGCGGCCGGCTTCAGGGACTGCTTTCACGCCGGTGCACACGCCCCGGACGTCTCGAGCACTTTGCGGTTGGTCGCCTGCACGAGCAGGCGTTCGGACCCACCTGTTGGGTCGATGCAGCGCGTCGAGCGGGCGCGCGAACTGATGTCGGTTGTGCTGCTCAAGGCCCACAACGACAGTCTTCTCGAACACGCCGCCACGCTCGACGACCTCACCGGTCTGCCCAACCGGCTCGGGTTGACCAGGTGCCTCGAGCAGGTCAAGACCTCCTCGGATGATTGCACTCTGTTGTTCGTCGACATCGACGACTTCAAGCGCGTCAACGACCTACACGGTCATTTTGTCGGTGACCGCGTACTGGCGACCGTCTCCGACCGCCTTCGTCGCGCAGTTCGCGCCGACGACACCGTCACCCGCTTGCACGGCGATGAGTTCGCTGTGGTGTTGGACGGGTCGACCGGGGGGCTGACGCCCGACACGGTGAGGCGCCTCGCGGCGAGGGTCGTCAACATGTTGGCCGAACCCGTGCAAATCGACGGATTGACCTTGCAGGTCTCGGCCAGCGTAGGAGTGGCGCACCTGGACGGCGATCGAGACGTCGAAAGCCTGCTGGGTCGCGCTGACGAGGCGATGTACGCCGCCAAACGGGCGGGTGGCGATCGCCACCACATCGCTGCCGTGCACGCCGCTTGAACGCGGCCGCGGACAAATGGCGCCAACATGCCGGCATCGGCCAGAATGCCGACATGGTTGACGAACCAATCCACAAGTGCATCAGGCACTGGCACCAGCACGTCTCGGGCAACCTGGCCGGCGGGCTCGATCAGATTCTGCACGAGGACGTCGTGTTTCTCTCGCCGATCGTCTTCACCCCGCAACGCGGGCGCGACATCACCAAGATCTACCTGCGTGCCGCCGGCAGCACACTCGCCGATTTGAAGCCAGACGACACCGATCCCTCGCTCGATGCCTCCGGCGCCGGCAAGTTCCAGTACACCAAGCAGATCCTGCAGGGCAATCACGCCATGCTCGAGTTCGAGACCGAGGTCGAGGGCAAGTACGCCAATGGTGTCGACATCATCACGTGCGACAACGACGGCAAGATCGTCGAGTTCAAGGTGATGATGCGCCCACTTCAGGCGATCAATGCCGTGCACGCCCAAATGAAGGCAATCCTCGAAAAGCTCTCGGACTGACCGACGACCTCGGTCAGTCGCCGGCTCGCAGCGGTTCCAGCGTCACCACATAGTCCGCCAGACGGGCGGCGACCTCGATCACGGCGTCGACGTCGTCGTCATCAGGCGGGGCCCACACCTCGGAGATCCTTCTCCACACGTCGGAGCCGAGGAACGGACCGGTGACCGGCTCGTCGCCGAGCTCGGCGCGCCAAGTCGTTTCGTGAACCGCGATGGTAGTCATCACCTTGTCGTTGGCGGTTGCCTTTGGGTACTCGCTGTGGAACCCGATCTCCAGGCCGACTTCGCCGTCGACACGGACGAGTTGCGCCTCATAGTGCTCACGCGTGGACTCGCCGAACCAAACTTTGAGGCCACGGCGATGGGCGAACGAGTGCAGTTCGCCATCGACGTCGGCGACAAACCCCTCGAACACGTCGAGCACTTGCTGAAAGAACGATCGCTCCACGGCCCAAGACGCTACGAGCATTCGATACGGTCCGCTGTATGAGCACCCTCGACGACGCCGTCACATCAGTAGCCGTCGGGCACGGCTTTGCGGGCGTCGTGCAGGTCGACGACGGTGATGGCTCACATAGGTGGTCGTTCGGGCTAGCCGACCGCCGTTGCGAGGTGGCCAACACGGCTGAAACCCGATTCGGCTTGGCGAGTGGCACCAAGGGATTCACCGCCCTGACCGTGATGTCGCTGGTCGAGAGCGGCCTACTCGACCTGAACCAGCCGGTTCGGACCGTGCTGGGAGACGACTTGCCGGAGATCGACGATCGGGTCACGATCGAACTCCTGCTGGCACACCGGTCAGGAATCGGCGACTATCTCGACGAGTCCGTGCTGAGCGACATCAACGACTATCTGATGCCGCTTCCGGTGCACGAGCTGTCTGGTTCCGAGCAGTACCTCCCGGCCCTACAGGGCCATCCCCAAGTCTCTGCCCCTGATCAACGTTTCGCCTACAACAACAGCGGGTTCGTAGTGCTGGCATTGCTGGCAGAACGCGTCGCCAGCACCCCATTCGAGCGCCTGGTAGCTGAGCGAGTCTGCGATCCGGCAGGAATGTCGAACACCAAGTTTCTGCGGTCCGACGAACTGCCGGCCGATGTCGCCATCGGATACCTCTCGCCGGATGGTCTCCGAACGAACGTGTTCCACCTCCCTGTGATCGGCAGTGGCGACGGCGGCCTCTTCTCGACCGCAGCTGACATCTATCGATTCTGGTCAGCGTTGTTCGACGGTCGAATCGTCAGCCATGACACCGTTGCCGTCATGACCACTCCCCGTAGCCATGATCCTGACAAAACCGAACGCTACGGGTTGGGATTCTGGCTGGCCGAAAACGGCCCCGCTGTGACCCTGCAGGGCTACGACCCCGGCGTGTCATTCCGAACCGTGCATGACCCCACAACCGGCGTCATCCACACGGTGTTGTCAAATACTTCATCGGGCGCTTGGCCTATGACGAATGCTCTCGATCACGCCCTCGGGTTCGCCTGAGCTGGCTGGGCGCGCCGTCGATGCTGCCGGTGGGATCACAGTGGGTCACGGTTGCGAGGCCGGCGCAACGGCTTCGATCAGCTTCGACCGATCAACGACCGGGTCGCCCCGGACCGGTGTTCGGGCCGAGCGCGAACAGCATTGCAGCCGCAGGCACCACGCCGAGCAACACAATCGCAGGCGGGTAAGAGCCCATCCACTTCTCCGCCAAGGTCAGAGCAACCGGACCGATCGCTGAGGCACCGACCCCGAACAGCGTAAGGGCGCCCGAAATCGAGCCGATGTGGCCGGTGCCGAACCATTGTGGCTGGAGCGTCGCGGACGCTGTACGAGTCGCTCCGCCGGTGGCGCCGAGCACGATCGCGTAGACGATCACGATCACGCCCGGCGCTGCGACAGAAGCCAGCAACTGTGCAGCAAGCAGCAATGCCATGCCGATCGCCGGCAGGTACCTCGTGCCGATTCGGTCGCCGAGATAGCCGATCGTCAGCCCTGCAACCGTCGACCCGACTACCTGCGGAATGAACAACGCCGCCGCCGCCTTCTCTGATAGGCCTGCATCCCCGAGCAGATCGATCTGATGAAAGTTGAGTGCCGTCGCCATCATGCCCGCCGCGCCCGACACCGCCGCCAGCATCCAGAACGAGCCGGTTCGCATCGCCTCGCCACGGTCGAATGATTCCGTGTCGGAGCGACCGCCGATCTCGATCGCTCCCTCGTTCGGTACGGCACGGCTGGCGCCCTTCGGTAGATCGCGCAGGCCGAACCAAGCGATCGGCACCACCAGGCCCACCACCACGGCGGCGCATAAAAGCCACGCGTCGCGCCACCCGACGGCGCTGATCGCCACCGCCAGTGTGACTGGCACCAACGCCATCACACCAGCCGAGGCTGTGGTGAAGATGCCGAGCGCGGTGCCGCGCGTACGGTCGAATCGCAACTGCACGGTCACGGTAGAAACGAGCGACAAAGAGCCCTGACCAAGAAACCGGATACCGCCGAAACCGATCGTCAACCAGATGATCCCGTTGACGAACGACATGTTGATCAGTGCTAACCCGAACAGCAGCCCGATCAACGCTTGCGACACCCTCACGCCGCGACGATCGATGAACTTTCCGACCGATGGCAGCAACACCGCACCAGCAAGGGTTCCGATCAGGTACGCCGTGCTGACCTGCGACCTGCTCAGCGACAGGTCATCAACAAAATGATCGATGAAGACCGAAACGCCGATCGTCTGCCCGGGCCCGGTGAGTCCTGCGGTGACGATCGCCAAAATCAACACCACCCATCCCGGTCGGGGATGCCGAGCCGATCTCCCGTCGTTCAAGATGTCGGTGACCGATTTCGCCAAGCCGACAACGCTACCGACTGCGGCGGCCGCCCAACCTCAAGCGTTGCTTGGCTTCCAGCCAGGGCGGCCGAAGACGTACCCGAACTTGTGACGCAGACCCTTTGCACCCCGCACGTCGCGGGCGATGTCGAAGAACTCGTGATATCCGATCTGGATCGGGCTGAACGTCTTGATGTTCTTCGTCAGGCCGTACTTGATCCGGCGCAACTCCGGTTCGAAGGTGCCGAACAATTTGTCCCAGATGATCAGGATCCCGGCGTAGTTCTTGTCGAGGTACTGCGGGTTGGCGCCATGGTGCACTCGGTGATGTGACGGCGTGTTGAAGACCGCCTCGATCGGCTTCGGTAGCCGATCGATCGCCTCGGTGTGGATCCAGTACTGGTACAGCAGATTGAGCTGACCAGCCTTGGCCACATGCTTGGCAGGGATGCCAACCAGCGGCATCGGGAGGAACACCCACGACGTCAGGTATCCCGACCAGGGCTGGCGCAGCGCCGTCGACAAGTTGTAGCGCTCGCTCGAGTGATGGGTGACGTGGTTGGCCCAGAACAGACGCACCTCGTGCATCCACCGATGATCCCAGTAGTACAGGAAGTCCCAGGCGACCATCGCCGCCGGCAGCGACCATCGCGTGGCGCCGATGTTGGCGACCCGTCGTTTGAACACGGCCCGGCCCAAGGCACCCATCGCTCCGGCGACAGCGAGGTTCACTGCAACGTTGCCAGCCAGCATCGTGAGGCTCGCTCGGGTGTCTTGGGGCTCGTAGCCGACAGGCACCAGCGGGTCAGCCGGGAGGCTTGGGTCGGAAAGCTCTGCCTTGGTCGCCTCGTCGAGGTCGCCCTCCTGGCGCAGTTGGCGACTGCGCAACAGCTTGGCCTCCCACAGCATCGTGCCGGCGAACAGCGGCAGCGAGAGCATGTCGACCGCGTCGATCGGGAGTGCTCGTTTGTTCATGCCATCTCAGTCTGCCGTTTCGGCGTCGGGATCACGCGAACGCGACCAAGGTCGCCGCCGGGAAGCAAATCCAACCGTCAGCGTGTTCCCCTGTCGCACGAAGTTAGAGACCCGAAGTTCGAGACCCGAAGTTCGAGACTCGAAGTTCGAGACCCGAAGTTCGAGAAAGGTATCTGCGACATGGTCCGAGCAATC